>JABFXK010000095.1 GCA_013361785.1 Sphingomonas sp. | reverse complement strand
ACGGCAAGGTGTCGCGCTCGTCCGTCACATCGACGCCGGTCGGATTGCTGGAGCCGGGAATGTGCAGCGCCCAAATGTGCAGCACCACGACTCCGGCGATCACGAACGGCAGCAGATAATGGAGCGAGAAGAAGCGGGTCAGCGCCGCCTGGTCGGGCGCGTAGCCGCCGAGGATCCAGATGCGCAGCGGATCACCGACGACCGGGAAGGCCGAAAAGAAGCCGGTGATGACCTGCGCGCCCCAGTAGCTCATCTGTCCCCAGGGGAGGACATAGCCCATGAAGGCCGTGGCCATCATCAACAGGTAGATGACTAGGCCGAGCATCCACACCATCTCGCGCGGCGCCTTGTAGGACCCGTAATAGAGTCCCCGGAAAATGTGGATGTAGACGACGAGGAAGAAAAAGCTCGCCCCGTTCATGTGCGCGTAGCGAAGCAGCCAGCCTGCGTTGACGTCGCGCATGATCAGCTGATTGACCGAGGTGAAGGCACCATCGGTCGATGCGGTGAAATGCATCGCGAGGACGATTCCGGTGATGATCTGGATCGTCAGGAACAGCCCGGCGGCAACGCCGAAATTCCACCAGTAATTGAGGTTTCTCGGCACGGGATAGCCGCCGCCCACCGCTCCATAAACGAGGCGCGGAAGCGGCAGCCGCTCGTCCATCCACCGCATGAACGGACTCTTGGGTTCGTACGGCTTCGCCCAGGAAAAGCTCATTGTTTCTGATTACCCCTTTGCGCCGATCAGGACCGTGGTCGGCGATTCAAACTTATAGTCCGGCACCACGAGGTTCTTCGGAGCGGGACCTTGGCGGATGCGCGCGGCGGTATCGTATTGCGAGCCGTGGCACGGGCAGAAGTAACCGCCGTATTTGCCGCGGTTTTCGCCTTCGCCGATGCCCAGCGGCACGCAGCCGAGATGGGTGCAGACGCCGAGCGTGATCAGCCAGTTGGTGTGCCCCGGCTTGGTTCGCTCGGCCAGCGTCTGGGGATCGCGCAGCTCCGATAGCTGAACCGTGTTGGCCTCGGCGATCTCCTTGGGGGTGAGGTTGCGGACGAACACCGGCTGCTTGCGCCAGCTGACCTTGATCCCCTGCCCTGGCTGGACCTTGGAGATGTCGACCTCCGTCGTGGCCTGGGCAAGCACGTCGGCCGACGGCGCCATCTGCACGAACAAAGGCGCGATCGCGACGACCGTGCCGACACCGGCGAAAGCGACGGCGCCGACCTTCAGATAGTCGCGGCGGCGAAGGCCTTCGCCTTCACCTTCCGCACCTGCGGTTTGCGAACCCTCAGCGGACCCTGCCTTGGTGGCCATCTTTCCCCTTTGACCGATGTGACTTCACCCGCCGGAAGGCGCGTGAGCAGGCTCGCTCCGGTCAGAACGCCGGTGCGATTGGCGGGCCTGATAGCGAGGGGTTCCGGCTCTGTGAAGGGGCTGACTTCCGCTTTTCACATGTCTCGCGGCGCGCGATCGTTCAGCGGGGTTCGAGCACCTCGAGCAGGACCAGACTGACGAAGTGAAGGACCATGAATCCGCACAGTACGAGCGCAAAGGTCTGGTTCATGCCAACAACTGGTCCGCATAGCGCCACGGCCAATGCTGCAAGGATTGTAGCGCGTGACAGCCACATCAGCGGCGGAGCGGGATTGAGCAGCCAGAACCAGATGATGCCGCGGCGGTAGCGGAAGCGGAAATCGACGAAACTGAAGTGCACGAGGACCACGACCACGGCGAGCGCGAGGGTGATCGGCACGTTGGGCATCGAGCCGAAAATCGCATGCGGCGAAGTCGCGCGCAACTTGTCGGACGAAAGGCGGAGTCAGCCGTCTAGAAGTGATGAGTGCAGAGCGCGAGCAGAAGGATGATCGGAATGGGAACGCCGATCAGCCAGAGCAGGATCGATCGCATGACAAACCTCCGTCATACCGCTCCGCGCAGGAATGATCTGGCTGCGCAACGGTTCCACGGCTGTTCAGCTCGTCGCGACGACCTCCTCTGGGGTGAGAGGCTCCGCGCGCCGTCCGAGCATAGCCGCTCGGCCCATCACCGCGGCCGCATATACGACGCCGACGATCACCAGCCATCGTAGTAGCTCAAGCGGCATCGTCTTCACGATAAAGGCCGCGACGAGGACGGCAGGGACGCCGCCGATAGCCAGGCCGACGACCACCTTCAGGTCCATCCGGCCCATCTGGATATGGCGGACGCAGGCGCCTGCTCCCATCACCGCCGCACCTGCCGCCATGATCGGGAAGATCAGCCGGGGGTCCATGCCCATCAAACTCAGCGTGACCAGCGTCGGCGCATAATTTCCGACGCCAAAGTTCAGCAGCACCCCGAAGGCGAAATTCGCAGCAATAGCAGCGATGGTGAGCCCGAGCGGAAGACCGGCAGCGGTGCCTCCGCCGGGGAACAGATGGAGGTTGGTCATCGCGTAAGCGATGGCAGCGAGGATCAGCCCGACGGCGACCACGAGCTGCACGATCCACACGCGAGCCTGCGCGACCAGCGGCGCTCCCACGAGGCCGCCGAGCAGGACCGCAATCGCGCAGCCAAACAGAAGGACCGGGTCCACCTTCACTCCGAGCAGGATCAGGAAAATCACGCTCTCCGTCATCGCCGGCGGAGTCAGTCCGACCAGCATGGTCGGCGGGATCAGCCGGTCCGGAACGAGCTTTCGGAACTTCATCCACGCCGTGGTCGGAGCGAACGAGCCAATGCCGAGCGTGTCGAAAAAGCTCACGACTGCGCCGAGCAGGATCGCTTCGATCCTCGGCACCGCCCGTTCGACGATCGCGGCACGAGTCAGCATCGCCGCAAAGAACAGGATGGCGAGGCCGAGCGGCACCAGGAGTGCAACGAGCATTCGGCACCTTCACAGCCGATGGCCCGGTAGGCAAGCGCGGCGGTGAAATATTCGCTGCCCTCCTGACTCTGCGCTCACGGTGGGGAATCTCACAGTCCCAAGCTCGAATCGTCTCGTCTTCGCTCGGCACCGCCGGGCCGAGGGCATTTGTTCGGGCGTAGACGGCACAAGAGAGCGGGAAACTCACATGGCGAATAATGCGGGCAAGGTCCTTTCGCGCATCAAGGACGAGGAGATCGACTGGGTCGACCTCCGATTCACCGACCCCAAGGGAAAGTGGCAGCATCTGACCATGGCCTCGGGCGTGATCGACGAGGACATGCTGACCGACGGCTTCATGTTCGACGGGAGCTCGATCGCGGGATGGAAGGCGATCAACGAGTCCGACATGATCCTGAAGCCGGACCTCGACGCGGTCTATGTCGACCCGTTCAGCGCCACGCCGATGCTGGTCATCTTCTGCAACATTGTCGAGCCTTCGACGGGCGAGCTCTACGGCCGGGATCCGCGATCGACCGCGACTCGGGCCGAGGCCTATCTCAAGCAGACAGGCATCGGCGATACGGTGTTTGTCGGTCCCGAAGCCGAATTCTTCATGTTCGACGACGTCCGCTTCGAGGACAGCTACAACGCCAGCTGCTACCGCATCGACGATATCGAGCTGCCGACCAACACGATGCGCGAATATGAAGGCGGCAACCTCGCTCACCGGCCGCGCGCCAAGGGCGGCTATTTCCCGGTCGCTCCGGTCGACAGCGCCATGGACATCCGCGGTGAGATGGTCGCGACCATGCTCGAGCTGGGGCTTCCGATGGACAAGCATCACCACGAGGTCGCGGCTTCGCAGCACGAGCTCGGCCTCACCTACGGCGGCCTCGTCGAAACCGCCGACCGGATGCAGATCTACAAATATGTCGTGCACATGGTGGCGCATGCCTACGGCAAGACCGCGACGTTCATGCCCAAGCCGATCGCCAAGGATAACGGCAGCGGCATGCACACCCACATGTCGATCTGGAAGGCGAAGAAGCCGCTGTTCGCCGGCAACGGCTATGCGGGACTGAGCGAGACAGCGCTCTATTTCATCGGCGGCGTGATCAAGCACGCCCGCGCGCTCAACGCCTTCACCAACCCCACGACCAACAGCTACAAGCGCCTGGTGCCCGGCTTCGAGGCGCCGGTGCTGCTGGCTTATTCGAGCCGCAACCGCTCCGCCTCGTGCCGAATCCCCTACGGAGCCGGCGAGAAGGCCAAACGGGTCGAGTTCCGCTTCCCCGATGCGCTTGCCAACCCATACCTCGCTTATTCAGCGCTTCTGATGGCCGGGCTCGACGGCATCCAGAACCGCATCCATCCAGGCGACCCGATGGACAAGAACCTGTACGACCTTCCGCCGCAGGAGCTGGTCAACGTTCCGACCGTCTGCGGATCGCTTCGCGAAGCGTTGGTCAGCCTGCAGAACGACCGCGCCTTCCTCACCCGCGGCGACGTCTTCAGCGACGACCAGATCGACAGCTACATCGATCTCAAATGGGAGGACGTGATGCGCTGGGAAACCACGCCCAGTCCCGTTGAATTCGACATGTATTATTCGTCGTAATTTTGAGTTAAGCTGCTCCTTTCGGGACGCCGGTGGAGGGAAACCCTCCCACCTTCCCTTTTCTCTCCACCGGCATCGCGCTCCCCTTCATCTTAAAGTGCACGATTCCGTAACCATGCGGCGCTTACACTCGCGCGCGCTGGACCACGGAGTGCGCGAATGAACATCAGGGCGAAAATTTACGGCAGCAGCAAACCGCAGGAGCCGATTTTTCGCGACAAGCGACCGAAGGGCGCCAGGCCCGACGCGCTTGACAGCATCACCGTGCAACGCGGCGAGGCCCGGCGCGGCAACAGCCGCACCGAAGACCGGCACCGGCTGTCCGAAGAGATCGTCACGATCACCCATGACGGCGTGTCGCACGAGGCGCAGCTGATCAACGTCTCCGGCGGCGGCGTGATGGTCCGCGGCCCGCTCGAGCTTAAGCTCTGGGACACGATCGAACTGCACTTCGGCGAGCACGGCACCATCGAATGCGCCGTGCGCTGGATGCGCGGCGACCGCATCGGGCTCGAATTCGCCCACGAGACGCGGCTCGACTGCTCGTCGGACGAGCGGGCGAGCGTGCTTCGCGACGTCATCATCCGCTCCTTTCCCGATGCTTCGTTCGAAGAAGCGAGCGATCAGCAATCCATGTCTCCGGCAGTGCCGGTCGAGCAACCCGGTCCCGTCGTGGCCGACAACTCGCGTTCGAGCGCCAGCGACCATCGCCGCGCCGCGCGTCACCCGTTGATCTGGACCGGCACTCTTCACCTCGGGCACTGGCGCGCCGCGGTTCGAGTTCGGAATATCTCGAGCACCGGGGCGATGATCGAGTGCACCGAAAGCATCGATGTGGGCGCCGAGCCCGTGCTCGATCTCGGCGACGAGACGTCGCTGTCCGGGACCGTTCAGTGGGTCGTCGGCGCACAGGTCGGCCTGAAGTTTCACACGCCGTTCGACATGCGCCTCCTCGCGCGGTCCAAGCCCGAAATCGCCGCCGCTGCTGCCCCTTCTCCTCCGGAGAAGTGGAAACGTCCGGCTTACTTAGAGGCGGGCGACGAGAAGGCGCAGGCCCAGTCCGACCCGTGGGACCCGCGCTGGAAGCGCCTGACCGTTCGTCAGATCAGCCACGAGCTCCACGAGCTCGAAGGCTTCCTCAAGCGGTAGTGCGCGCCCGCTCGGCCGCCCGGCTGCCGTAAATCGCGTAGAGCACCAGCCCTATCACCTGCGCGGTGACGAAGAATATCTGCGTTCGGTTGGGCAGGCTGATGAACAGATAGAGACAGCCGAGGATGCCGACCGGACCGACGAGCCACGGCAGCGGCGTGCGGAACTTCCGCTCCGCCCCGGGTTCGCGCCGGCGCAGCACCAGCATCGCCGAGCAAACCGCGACGAACGCGGCAAGTGTCCCCGCATTCGCCAGCGCGGCAATGCTCGCCAGAGGAATGAGGCCGGCGAAGACCGAGGTTACGATCGCGGTGAAGATCGTGATTCGCACCGGCGTGCCCCGCCGCGACACCCGAGCGAGGCTCGGCGGAAGCAGCCCGTCACGCGCGACGACGAAGAAGATGCGGCTCTGGCCGTAGAAGAAGGCGAGGATCACCGTCGGCAGCGCGATCACGGCGGCGGCGCCGAGAATCCGCGCCGCCCACGGCTTGCCGATCTCGCGAAGGATCAACGCCAGCGGCTCCGGGCTGTTGGCGAAGCCGGTCGTGACCACGGCGCCGATCGCGCACGCCGTGACGGCCATGTAGATGGCGACACAAACCAGCATTGATCCGACAATCCCGATGGCAAGGTCGCGGCCGGGGTTCTTGGCCTCCTCGGCCGCGGTGGCGATCGCGTCGAAGCCGTAGAAGGCGAAGAAGATGATCGCCGCTGCGGCCATCACGCCGACCTCACTTCCGGACGGCCCGTTGCGCGGAAAACCGTAAGGCATGAACGGATGAAAATGCGACGGATCGAACACCGGCAGCGTGACGGCGATGAACAAAGCCAGCGCGGCCATCTTGATGACCACCAGGATGGCGTTGACGGTCGCGCTTTCGCGCGTCCCGGCGATGAGCATGCTCGCCACCACCCAGATGATGAAGATCGCGGGCAGGTTGATGACTCCGCCGAGCTCGGGTCCCTGGATTAGCGCGTCCGGCAGGCCGAGGCCGATCGACTTGAGGAATCCCGCAGCATAACCCGACCAGCCGACCGCGACCGCGCTCACGACCAGCGTATATTCGAGGATCAGCGCCACGCCGACCATCCACGCAAGCAGCTCGCCGAAGACGACGTAGGAGTAAGTGTAGGCGGAGCCCGAGGCGGGAATCATCGTCGCGACCTCGGCATAAGCCAGCGCAGCGCAGGCGCAGATCACGCCGGCGATCGCAAAGGAGAGGATCACCGCGGGGCCCGCCTTGCCTGCGCCGACGCCGATCAGGGTCAGGATGCCCGTGCCGACAATCGCTCCGACTCCCAGGGCGACGAGGTGCGGCCAGCCGAGCGACTGCCGAAGCCGGTGCTCCTCGGGCATGTCTTCGCGAGCGACCACCGCCTTGCGGACGTTCCAGTTCTTCATGTCGCGGAATCCCTCCCCTTTGGCGCCAGCCTAGCCAAGTCTTCGCTGCCGAGGCAATCCGCTGATCGTGTTACCCTGACTGCTTGAATCAGGGGGTTCTTCTACTTCCTCTACTTTGTCACCCTCGGAGCTGCGAATGCTCTCCGGAGCTGGCCGTGCGAGGGTGACAACGGAGCGGAGTGCAAGGGTGACATTGAGGGTAACGGCAGCATAGCGAATCGGTAGAAATATCGTGTTTCGAGACTCATGCCGGTCACTGAACAAGCACAGGACCATAGCTGTAGGACAGCGAAATCTCGGCGCCGGCCGCTCAATAATCCTTGCTGACGCGCACGGTCGCACTCGAGCGGCCGATGGTGGAGACGGTCGAGAGAATCGAGAGCCAGCGGGTCATCTGATATTCGACCTGAGTCGCCGAGTAGCCGGCGCCGTCGGTCACCACCTCTACGTACAGCTTGCGGGTGATGTACTTGCCGGCGCCGATCGCGGTCTTCTGGCCCGTCGCGACGTCGGCAGGGACGATCCGGAGGCGATCGAGGCCGACGGCCTTTCGAAGCGCGTTGATCGGGTCGAGGCTGCCCGAGCCCGACTGGAGCGCGGCGACGGCCGAGGCAAGCTGGAGCGCGTCCGGCGCGGACAGGTTGGTGATCGAGGTTCCGAACAGAATCCGCGACAAGAGCTCGTCCTGCGGCAGCGGCGGCGAGCTGGCGAAGCTGATCTCCGGCTTGAGCCCGGTGCCGCGGACGTTGACGCTTGCGTCGAGGCCTTGGACGGCAGCCTCGGCGTGAATGTCGAGCAAGGGATTGGGCGGGCTCTCGCCCTCGAAGCGGATGACTCCGCGGTCGAGGCGGAAGATGCGCCCGGCGAAATCATAATTGCCCTGGCCAAGGTCGGCGCGGCCGGTGAAGCGCGGCGCATCGGCATAGCCGCCGATCGCCAGGTTCGCTTTCCAGCGGCTGTTGATGCCGAGACCCGTCACCGAAAGATCGCCGCCCGCGACTTTGAGGTCGAGGTTCCAGTGGTGAACCGCCGCGGGCTCGATCACGTCCTCTTCGTTGAGCCCGGTTTCGCGGACGTTGAGCTGCGGCACCGCGGCTCCCGCGCTTGCGCGCCCGAGCTGAAATCGACCCTTGTTGAGTCGGAGGTTGCCGGAGATGGTGCCGCCGTTCGCCGTCGAATGCAGGCGCAGCGGTCCGGTGACGCGAGCGGCGACGTCGTCGCGGTTCAGGAGCAGCGCCTGATTGGCACTGAAGGCGAGATCGAGCAGCGCATTGCCGCCGGAGAAGGTCACCGAGCCGTTGCCGCTGACCGATCCACCGCCGCTGGTCTGCCCCGTGATCTGGCTGAAGAGCAGCTGCGGGCCCGAGAAATGGGCGTCGGCCGCGAGATGATCGATGACCATGCCCGTGACCTGGCTTTCGAGACGGGCGTTCTGGGTGCGCAGCGAGCCGCGGATCACCGGGTCGGCGAGGCGGCCGCCGATATCGGCGCCGACCGCGAGCGGGCCCGACATATCGATGACCTCGCTTCCAGTCAGCCGCCAGAGCGTGTCGGCAGGGCCGGCATAGCGGATCTGCGCGAAGAGCGGCGCATTGAGGAGCTCGGCCGTCAGCGGGCCATTGCCCATTGGCGCGAAGCGTGCCTGCGCGCGGCCGATGATCGCCCCGTCGCTCGCGGCCACGGCCCGGAGCGCCGCCTGGTTGCCGTTGACGATCGCGGCGACGCCGACGTCGATCGGTTTGGAGGCCAGCACCAGTCCGGCGCGGCTGAGACCGCGGACCTTCAGGTCCAGCCGCCCGCTGCGGTTCTGCTTCCACGCATAATCGACGCGGCCTGATGCGGAGCCGGAGAGATCGAGATTGGGCCAGAAGATGTCGAGCACCTCCAGCGGCATGGCGGCGACCTGGGCATGGATTTCGGGAGCGGAGCCGCTGCGGCCGGAGACGGTGGCGGTGCCGCCGGCGAAGCCGACGCCGGTGGGGTTGAGCGCCCAGCCGTCGCCGGCACGGGTCAGCACCGCCGGCTGGTTGAGGACCAGCGGCTGGCGTTCGATGTGACCGTTGCCGGTCAGGCGGATGGTGTCGGGCGAAACGTCCGCGAGCGTCGCGAAGTCGAAGTTGGCGCCGCGGCGGCCGGCGAACTGCGCTCGGACCTGGCCGGCGCCGTTGATGAGCCGCGCATTGGCGGTGAACCGAGCGAGCGTGATCCCGCTGGCGTCGAGGCCACGCGCGTCGACATTGCCCTGGATGGTGGTTTGCTGGTCGGCAAGGACGATGACCCCGTCGGCGCGTCCGCTGTGAACTGCGAAGGCTCCGGGGAAATTGGCGTTGGCGGCGGTCAGGTGCGCGTCGATCCGCTGAGCGCCCGATACAGGGGAGAAATCGAGTGTCCCTCCGACGGTGCCGTTGGCGAGAGTCAGCCGTCCGGTGAAGCCGCCCGGATCCGATCGCAGGCTGCCGCTCGCGTGCGCGCCGCCGGTGTCGAGCGCGGCAATCGCGATTGTTGTCGGCCCGTTGTGAGGGAGCAGGATCTGGCCGTTGCTGGTGAAGGGTCCGAGGTTCGACCCGCCGCTTGCCCGATAATTGAAGCCGGCAGCGGTCGGATCGAGCAGCAGGTGCATCGCCTTGATCCCAAGCGAATCGTTCGGCCTGGCGAGGAGCAGGTCGACGCGCGGGCGCGCGATGTCGCCGTCGAGCACCATCCGCAGCGGCCCGTACTTCGCCTGCCGCCCCGTCGCGACGATGTGGAACGTGCCGTCCTTGAATCGCTCGCCGGCGCCCGACAGCCTCAGCTTGGGCGAATAAAGCTGCAGGTTGGTGAAATGGACGATCCCGTCATTGCCGCGCTCGAGGTTTGTGGTGAGCGACGGAAGGCCGCCCGTGAGATCGCGGAAGAAGCTGTTGTCGAGGCGGCGGACCCAGGCCCTGGCGGTGCCGACGACATGACTGCCGTGGCCGTTGGGGCCGGGCACGACCTTGAGGTCGGTCATCACGTCGACGATTCCGACGCCGGGGATCAAATAGCGCTGCATCGCGCCCGAGAGCAGCACCTGGAACTGGCCGGTCACGAGGTCGATCAGGACCGAGATCTTGCCGGTCCACTTGGCGCTGGTGAGCTGGAGGCCGTCGCCCCGCACGAATTTTGGCGTGATCGTCAGCCACCCGCTGATGCTCGGGTTGGCGAGCATCGCGCCGGCGACGTCGCCGACACCGGTGATCGCTCGGGCCGAAAGGCGGATCGGCACGCGCATCGGCCAGGGCGTGAGGCGCCCCCGCCCCTCGGCGTGAAGGCCGACGAACGCGTTGTTGTCGAACTGCACGTAATCGGAGGTCAGGCGATACGAATAATCGGCGGCCGCGAATGGGCCGTCGAGCGTCCACACCATCCGCACGTTCCTGCCGGTCATATTCGGGAACAGCGCGGGCGGCTTCACGAGATCGATGCCGAGGCGCATGGCTCGATAGCGGTTGTGCGCCAGGTCGACCGCGCCCTTGGCCACCGCGTGAAGCTCGGACGAAGCGGCCGCTAGCTCGCCGTCGAGGATGCGGTCGGTGAGCGTCGCGCTGCCCCGGATCGTCACCAGCGGCACGGTCAGGCGCTGGAGCTTGCCGGTCAGGAATTGCGACGGCGCCCACTGGCCCTGGAGGCGATAGCGGCCCCCGTCGACTCCGAGGACGAGTCGGGCAGTCGGACGGCCGGATAAGTCGAGCGCCGCGGTGCCGCGCCAGCGGGCCCAGCTGCCGTTGCCGCCGACCAGCAGGTTGATCGACCGGTGGGTGCCGATCAGCGCCGGCACCAGACCGTCGGCGGGCGAGATCACCCGGGCCGCGACGTCGAACTTGTTGCGGTCGGGCTCAGCGTCCAGGTGGAGCGCGACGCGGTCGCCGCCATCATTCATCAGCGCTTTCAGCTCGACCAGCGCTCGGCCGGAATGCACGTCGGCCTTGCCCCACAGCCGGCCGCTGCGTGGCTTTCCGCCGACCTGCGGCCCGATGTCGAGCCGGTCGATGCGGAGCTCGCCGACATGGATATCGAAGCCGGGGAGAATCGGCCCTTTCTTCGTGCTCGGTTTGAGCTTCGGCAGGCGGATCAGCGTGACGCGCTCCGCCGTCATGCTGCTGATGCTGAGTTTGTTTGCGAGCCAGGCGCCGGGAGTCCAGTCGAGCTTGATGTCGGGCGAGGTCAGGAACACGCCGTTCGGGTCGGCGACGGTGACGTTCCGGAGCTGCGACTTGCCGAAGATCGAGCCGTCGATCCGTCCGACGCGGATGCGCAGGCCCGAAGCGGTCTCGAACCTGCCGAGCTGGTCGACGATGAAGCGGTGGCCTGGCGCACTGTCGAGGAGGACGATCAGCGCTGCGAGAAGAAACAGGAAGGCGACGAACAGCGCGAACAGCTCGTCGAGCAGGCGCAATCGCCAGTCGCGCCTAAGCCGAACGCGCGTCGGCTCGGCTCGGGTGCGCTCGGCGACGGCTTCGGCCATCAGAAGGCCTGCCCGAGCGAGACGGTGACGGCGAACGGCCCGTCGCCCTTCTGCCGTTCGAGCGGGATACCGAAGTCGACGCGGATCGGCCCGAAACTGGAATAATAGCGGACGCCCGCACCCACGGCGAAGCGCCATGCGCCGGATCCGGGCATCGCCTTTGTCGTCAGCGACCCGCCGTCGAAGAAGGGCACGATTCCGAAATTGCCGCCGAACTGCTTGAGGCGGATCCGCGCTTCGAGCGCGAACTCGGCGAGGCCGCGCCCGCCGATGGGGTCGCCGGCCGCGTCCTTCGGCCCGAGCTGCTGATAGCCGTAGCCGCGCACCGACCCGCCGCCGCCCGAATAAAAGCGCCGCGACGGCGCGAGGTCGAACGCGCTTGCGCCGAGGATCGTGCCGACGCGGATGCGCCCGGCCACGACGACACGGTCGCTCGCCGGGTAGTAAGCGCTCGCGTCGATTTGCGAGCGGCCATAGGTCAGGCTCTTCCCATGCCCGAAATATTCGGGGCTGATCCAGCCGCTCAGGCGGAAGCCCCGCGTCGGATCGAGCAGATTGTCACTTCCGTCATAGCCGAGCGTCAGCGGAAGCGCGGCGATGAAGAAGGTTCGGGTGTCCTTCTCGCCGTCGGGGCTGAACACGCCGTTCTCGTCGGTCGCGAGGAGCTGCGCGCCGTAGCTCCATGTCCATTTCTTCTGCCAGATGAAGTTGCTCAGCCGCTCGATGTGCCCGGCGAGCAGGATGGTCTTCGCCTCGAACGCATCGAATTTCTGGTGTGAGGCGGTGAACTGGAGGTCGAGGGTCTGGTCGCGCTGGACGAAATTGGAGCGGCGGAACTCGACCCCGCCGAGCTGCTCGCTGGTGCCGGCGATCCCGCGAAGCGTCAGCGCGCCTTCGGGATTGAAGAAGTTGCGGTCGGTCCAGGTCGCCTCGATCAGCGCGCCCTGCCCCGTGCCGTAGCCGATATCGCCAGCGATCGTGTGCTGCGGCGCCGGCTCCAGATGCACGTCGACATCGACAACACGGCCGCCCTGCACGGGCACGACCTTGATGTCCGCGTTCGCGACCAGAGTCGTGGCGATCAGCGCGCGCCTGAGGTCGTCGATCTTCGAGCGTTCGAAACGGTCCCCCGGCTTGAACCTGGCGATGATTGCCACGTGCCGGGCGCTGAACGGCGGACGTCCGCTGACGCGGATCACGCCGAAGCGGGCGACCGGCCCCGGATTCACCGGCAGCTTCAACGCGGCGAGGTGCGTCTGATGATTGACCTCGATGTCCTGCTCGCCGAGCCTCGCCTCGGCAAAACCCTCTTCGCCGAGCGCGGTCGTCAGCGCGGCGCCGGCCGCGATCACATTTTGCGCGATCACGGGATCGCCGGCCTTCACGGCGAAGGCCGAAGGGAGCTTCGCGGCGTCGACACCGGCGGCGTCGAGACCCGTCAGCTCGACCGAGGCGAAGCGGTACTGGACACCCGGGTCCGCCGTGAGGACGACTCGAAGCGCATCGCCGGTACGAACCGTTCGCGGCTCGACGGCAGCATCGTAATAACCCTGGCTGCGGAGCAATTGAACAAGGAGGTCCGCGTCGGCGCTCGCGCGGCGGCCGATCTGCGCGGCGTTCGCGGGATGCTTGCGCTCGGCCTCGAGCGTCGATTGCTTCCGAAAGGCATTGAGCAGGTCCACGGAACCCGGGACCGAAGAGAGACCTTCGACATCGAGCGTGTAGCGGATCGTGCCCGTCGCTTCCGTAGTCCCGGCAGAGGCCGGCGCCGCCGGTTGCGCGGGAAGCATCGTGTCCTTGGCGTTGAGGTCGGGCCAGTCGACGCCGAGATCCGGCATCGGCGCCATCGGCGCGTTCGGGTCGAGCTCTCCAGGCTGCGCGGGCGGAGGAGCCGGCGGCGGCGGGAGAGCTGTCTGCGCGAACGCGGGCGCTGCGGACAGGGCAAAGCTGCCGGCCGCGCACAGCAGCCGCGCTGCGCCCGACACTGGTCCCCGCCCGCTCATCAGGCGAGGAGCCTTACCCAGCGCTCCTGAACGGCGCCAGTCTAGGCCCCGGCTGCCAAAGAGGACTAGTGGACGGTCCCGCGGACCTCGTCGCTGGTCAACGTCGCGATCACCCGCTCAATGTGCCGCCAGTGGCAGAAGCGCACGACGTTCCCGTCGTCGCGGCTCCGTTCGGCGCGCATTGCCGCCTCGAATGCGGCATCTTCGCCATAGCGTTCGATGAGGTCGGAAGCGTCGGCGAGGGCGAGGTGGTCATGGATGAAGAGAGCGTCCATTCGGCGTAAGTAACCGAGGCCCTCTTCACGTAGTCCCGACAAATGTCGTCAACCTGACGTTTACCATGCTAAGATGAATCGGGGGCAAGCAATGTCGGACGTGTTCGTCTCGTACAAGGCCGAGGATCGGCGGCGCGTGAGGCCGCTCGTCGACGCGCTGCGTGCCGAGGGCTTCTCGGTCTGGTGGGACGAACAGATCGGCGGAGGCTGTTCCTGGCGGCACACGATCGAGGCCGAGCTCGCTGCTGCCCGTTGCGTCGTGGTGGTTTGGAGCAAGCGCGCGACGGGCGCGAGCGGCGACTTCGTGCAGGACGAGGCGGCACATGCCCGGCAGCGCCACGTCTACCTCCCAGTCACAATCGACAAGGTGCACCTGCCGCTAGGATTCGGCGAAACGCAGGCCTTCTCCCTCGCCGGGTGGCACGGAGACACGGCCGATCCGAGATACATCAAACTGCGTGATGGCATCCGAGCGACGATTGAAGGAAAGCCCCACCGTTACCGCGTTCCAGACCCTCTGGATGGTTCCCGAGTCAGCCGGCGCACAGCCCTCGCAAGTGCCGCAGCGACGATCACAGCGCTGGCAATCGGCGGTTGGGCCGTGCTCAAACCTGCAAAGGCCGCGGCATCCGACAGCATCGCGGTTCTGCCCTTTGCCAACCTCAGCGGCGATCCGCGACAGAACTATTTTTCGGACGGAATCGCCGAGGAGTTGCGAAACGCGCTCGCGCGTGTCGCGGGGCTGAAGGTCGTCGGACGGATATCGTCTGAAGCGGTTCGCAATTTTGATGCGCAAACCGCGGCCAGGAAGCTGCGGGTCGCCAACGTCCTTACCGGAACGGTCCGGCAATCGCCGTCGACCATGCGGATTACTGCGGAACTGATCGACGGCCGGACAGGCATCGACCGCTGGTCCGCGGATTATGACCGAACACCCGGTGACGCCATCATGATCCAGACGGACATTGCGCAGAATGTCGCGACATCACTCGCCGAGACGTTGGGAATTGCCGCGCGGGCTGCAATCGGCCTCGGTGGAACATCCGTCGCCGAGGCTCAAAGACTGGTCTTCGAAGCGCGGGTCACCGGGCGCGAGGGCACGAGAGAAGCCCGTCAGCATGCGATAGACCTGATCGACAGCGCCATCCGGCTCGATCCGAACTATGCCGACGCCTATGCGCAAAGAGCGCTCGAGCTCAATTCGTATGCCGACAGCTTTGCAAAGGATGCAGCCGAACTTGCAACCGATCGCGCCGAAGCGATGCGGTTCGCGCGCAAGGCGGTAGCGCTTGCGCCGAGACTCGCCGCCGGACATGCAGCCGTCGGCCGGATCTTCCAGAGCAATCTGGAGATCGCGGGAGCTGCGAACGAATCGGCGCTTGCCGTCAAGCTCGCGCCGAGCAACGCCGAGATCGTCGGCCACCATATTTCGCTGCTCGCGCGGCTCGGCAAACAGGCTCAAGCGCTCGAAGAAGCCGACCGAGTCATCGGCCTCGATCCTCTAAATCACCTCTCGTACGAGTATCGCGTGAGCGCGCTGTATGACAATCGGCGGTATCAAGACGGCCTGGATTATGCCCTGAAGGTCCAGCGACGCTCGCCCGAGCTATTCAGGGCGCCCGGTCTTATTGCCGACTGCCTGCTCGAGCTGGGCCGGGCACAAGAAGCCTATGACGCATACGGACGCATGAGTCCCGATTCGTGGCAGCAACTGAATGGGCAAACGCTGGCGCTGATCGCCGCCGGCGACCGCCCAGCGGCAATGCGGAAACTCTCGAAGCTAAAGCGGCTTTATGGAGAGTCGACGAGCTATCAATACGGCGGCATCTACGCTCAACTCGGCGATCACGACCGCGCCTTGTCCGCGCTCGAGCACGCTTACACCATTCGTGACGGAGGCCTCATCAGCATCAGGATCGACCCGCGCCTCGACCCAATTCGTGGAGAGCCGCGGTTCAACGCAGTCGTAGCGGAAATGAACGTCCCTTCGGCCTGACTGGCGCGCTCATCCCCGCTCTGGCATGAGCCTCGGCCATGCAAGGCAGCACGACCAGGGCAGGAGGATGTTTCCTCGCGCTCTTCCTTCTCCTGGGCTTCGTCTACGGCCTGTCGATCCGAAATCCGCTGAAAGGCGTTCTCATCGGCCTTGGCATCGGCATCGTGCTCGCCGTCGCCACCTGGCTGATCGATAAGGCCCGTCGCGGCTCCTAGACGATCCGGCGGCCGGACCAGATCACCCGGCCGATCACCTTAATGTCGTCGAGGCTGCAGTCGGGCCAGTCGGGATAGGCCGGATTGTCCGACTGAACCGTGACCCGGCGCCCGGTCGGGTTGAGCGCCAGCCGCTTCACCACCACGGCGTCGTCGATCCTCAGCACATAGATCCCGTCGCGAAGACGACCGGCCGCATCGCCGAGGTCGACGAGAATGTCGTCACCGGCGTTGAGCGTCGGCGCCATCGAATCGCCTTCCACGCGGACGATCGACAGTTTCGACGGCTGGCTTGGAGTCAGCGCCTTCAGCCAGCGCTCGTCGAAAGCGAAATAAGGCTTGCCCAGCTCTTCGGTGACCACCGAGCCGGGACCGGCCGAAACACTGACCGGATGGCGCTTGATGCTCAGCAGACCAGTCGACGGGTGCTCGCTCTCGGGCGGTCCGCCGAGCAGCGTCTCCGGGACGGAGAAATAGCGTGCGAGCTTGCGCCGCTCCTCCTCCTTGAGCCGCTTGGGCACGCCTCGGCGGACGAATTGCTGAATGTAGGCGGCATTGCGCCCGAGCATCCGTGACAGGCCGGCGAAGTCTTCGCCGCGCTCCGCGCAGAGACGCTCAAGGACAAGACGGGGATCCGGCACCATTAATGACCTCTTAGTACTGATAGGAATGTCCCTAGACAAGTAGGAATTGCGTTGGGAATGGATGTGAAGCCGAGTCGCGAGACTTGATAAGGACATGACAGGTGCATTTGCTACGAGAAGTGGAGAAATTTTTGCGTCAGAACGATACGCCAGCGACCCGTTTTGGCCGGGAAGCCGTTGGCGATCCTCGATTTGTGTTCGATCTGCGAAGGGGACGCGATCCGCGTCCGACGACCGTCGCACGCGTGCGCGCCTACCTGAAGGAGTGCGCGCAATGATCAAGATGGCGATGTCGCAAGCCGCCGCCAGCCTCATCCGGGCGCTAGTCGCGCGGGCAAGGGTCGAGCGAAATAGGATTCTACTTACGGACGTCCAATCAGTCGACTGGCAGTCGCTGACATTGACCGGCGAACGTCACCAGATTGCTTTTCGAGTGACGGGGCTGGATTCAGCCGAGATCGCCAGGCGCATGTGCGCCGGCCTCGAGGATGCGGAGTTCAGCATCCCGGGCGTGATCGTCGCCGACATCGCCGTCGTCGGAGCTCCAGCGCGCCAGTGCGACGGCGCAACCGAGCTGATGATCGAAGCGCTGACCGTCAGCGAAAATTAGGACAGCGAGCGGCGCAACTCGGCGAGCGCGTCGTGAAGCGCCTGTGAAGCGTCCGCCGCCGCCGCGGGAGAGAAGCCGCCGGCCAGGTGCCGGTCGATGCGGGCGCTGATCTGCCCCGGAGTGGGCATCGCGCTCGGGTCGAACAGGCGCACGACGCGCGAGTCCGGCTGGAGCTCGGCGAGAATGTCGTCGAGCACCAGCGGCTCTTCGGCAGCGTCGGGCGCCCCCGGATAGATGTCGGTCAGAAGCAGCTCAGCCGGTTCGATCTCCTCGATCTGGCGAACGTCGAAGACCGGAACAGGGAGCCGGCGCGCTTCCGGCTGAACCGCGCCCAGCGTCCGAAGGCAGAGCCAGTAAGCGAATGCGACGGCGGCCGCGGCTTCGGCCACGAGCAGGCGCTGAGCGAAATGCGACGCGAGTGCCGAATAAGCCGCATAGCCCGAAGCCGCGGCGAACAGCGCCGAGGCTGCCCGGTCGACGTTGCGTTCGATCAGCGTGACGGATCGCGCGTCCATGACGGCGCAACTAGCCTGAATTGGTTGCGATACGGTTAGGCGGGAACCTCGTTGGGCTCGTTAATCTCGCGCACGGCGGGCCCATTCTCGACGAGCTCGATGAGCGCATCGGTGAAGGCTTCGACGTCATCCGGATTGCGGCTGGTGATGATATTGCCGTCTGTCACCGCCGCTTCGTCGACGACCGTCGCGCCCGCATTGCGCAGGTCGGTTCGGATCGACGGCCAGCTGGTCGCGGAGCGGTCGCGAAGCAGGTCCGCTTCGACCAGTAGCCATGGCCCATGACAAATCGCTGCGACCGGCTTCCCCTGCTCGGCGAAGAGACGGATCAGCGCGATGACGTCTCCGTGAAGGCGCAGTTGGTCGGGATTGCGGACGCCGCCCGGCAGGATCACCGCGTCGAAAGCGTCGGCATTGGCTTCGTCGATCGTCAGGTCCGGCATGATCGTCTTGCCCGGCTTGTCGTGAACCGTCGCCTCGATTGGGTCGCGGGTCAGCGATGCAAGCACGACCTCGGCGCCGCGGTCCTGAAGGATCTGGCGCGGCCCGAACAGCTCCCATTCCTCGAAACCGTCGGTGGCGACAATGAGGATACGCGAGTCGGAAATTTGCATCGGCAAGACTCCTTCCATTCCTCTTCAGGAACCCGCCCGCTCTCTCGCTCGCTTAGACCTCTTAAGGAGACGAGTGAAGGCGTTGTTACGGCACAGCAGCGACACGGAGCCGGGAATCAGTCGAAAGCGGATGGGCCGATACTGGGCCTATTTCGATGCGGACGGAGAGCGGATCACGGACCGGGACGAGATCGACCGGCTGAACGCGGTCGGGCTTCCGCCGGCCTATGACGACGCATGGTTCTGCGCCGATCCAGACGGCCACCTGCAGGCCACGGGCGTGGATGCCCGCGGGCGCAAGCAATATCGATACCACCCCGGATTTCGAGAGAAGCGGGAGAGCGCCAAATATGAAGGACTGCTCGAGTTCGGAAAGGCGCTCCCGCGCCTCAGGCGGCGTGTGGAACGGGACCTCAAACGCCGCGACCTGACGCGCGAGGCGGTGCTCGCGGCCGTCGTCCGCCTCCTCGACACCGAGCATATCCGCATCGGCAACGAGGAATATGCCAAGCAGAACAAGAGCTTCGGAGCGACCACGCTGCGCACGCGCCACCTCAGGCGGACTGGCCACGGGCTGATGATGCGCTTCACCGGAAAGCACGGCATCGTCCACGAGGTGAAGATCACCGACACCAATTTGAAGCGCATCTGCAAGCGCTGCCAGGACCTGCCGGGTCAGATGCTATTCCAATATGTGAACGGCGACGGCGAGCCGAAGCCCGTCACCTCGAGCGACGTGAACGACTATATCAAGGAGGCGTCGGGCGGCGACTTCACCGCCAAGCATTTCCGCACGTGGAGCGCGAGCGTGATCGCCTTCGAGCAGATGCTGAAGAAAGCGGAAGACGCGAAGATCAGCGTCAAGACGGTGGTCGAGCCGGTCGCCGAGGCGCTCGGCAACACGCCCGCGATCAGCCGCAAGTCCTATGTCCACCCGAAGCTGCTCGAGGCGGTCAAGGAGAAACCGCGCGATCCGCTCGACGGGATGGAACGGCCGCGGGGCCGCAAGTGGCTTTCCAGCGCCGAAGTCGGACTCCTGGAGTTCCTCGCGCGCGGTGGTCGCCGGCGGCGGAAGCGCAAGGCTGAAGCTGCCGCAAACGAGAGCGTCTCCGCCGCCGCTGCTTGATTGCGGCTTCGCTCGCGGCCAAGACATGGCCGATGGGGGTGAATGGCCTTGCGAGCTGGTTCGAAGCGAACCGTGACGGGCTGCTGATCGGCATTGCCGTCGCCGCGGCGCTGGTCGCAGCGATGCTGATCCTGCGCGAATTCGGAAGGAGCTGGGTGCGGCGCGACCCCGAAGGCTGGGGCTGGCGGTCGGTCATTGGGCGCGTGTTCGCAAAGACCAGTCTCGTGTTCATGGTTCTTGCCGCCGCCGACGTGGTCGCGACGTACGGCGGGCTTCCGCACAAGATCGAGCGCCTGCTCGACATCGCGTTCGTCATTGCGTTCGCGCTGCAAGGCGCGGTCTGGGGACGCGAGCTGATCCTCGGCCTGATCGGCCGCAGGGTGGCGGTCGAGAGCGGTTCGGGCGCGCTTGGCAACGCGATGGCGATCATCCGGCTGCTGGTCAGCGTGACATTGTTCGCGATCGCGCTGATCCTGATCCTCGACAATCTCGGCGTAAACGTGACTGCGCTCGTCGCGGGGCTGGGTGTCGGCGGAATCGCCATCGGCCTGGCGGCACAGGGCATTTTCGCCGACCTGTTCGCCGCGCTTTCGATCCTCTTCGACCAGCCGTTCAAGAAGGGCGACACCATCCGCTATGACAACAGCACCGGAACGGTCGAGCGGATCGGCCTCAAGACGACGCGGCTGCGCTCGATCACCGGCGAGCAGCTGATCATGGCCAACACCAAGCTGCTCGAGCGCGAGATCCACAATATGGCCATGACGAAAGCACGGCGAGTGACGCTCTATCTCGCCGTCGCCGGCGAAGCGTCGGCCAAGTCCATCGATGCGGTGGCTGCTGCGGCGGAAGCCGCGGTGTCGGCTCAGAAGGGCTGCAAGCTCGTCCGCTGCGCGCTCTCAGGCGCGGGCGGCGGAGGGCTCGCGTTCGACCTCGTCTACGACGACGCGACGCGTGATTCGGACAAGCTGGCAGCGGACAGGGCAGCGATATTGCGCGCGCTCATCGAGGTTTTGCAGGGGCACAAGCTGCAGCTCGCCCGCGCGTCCGACCAGCCGCCGGCGCCACTGCCCTTCTGATGCCGTTAGCCACCTTTGAGGAAATCCGGTCGCGTGCAGGACAGGAAGTCGGCGTCTCGTCATGGATCACGATCGACCAGGCGCGGATCGACGCGTTCGCCGACGCGACCGAGGACCGGCAGTTCATCCATGTCGATCCGCAGGCGGCTGCGCGCACGCCCTTCGGCGGGACGATCGCGCACGGATTTTTGTCGCTGTCGCTGCTCTCGCGCATGGGCGCGGAGGTGATGCTGGTGCCAGACGGGATGAAAATGGCGATCAACTATGGCCTGGACCGCGTTCGATTTCTCGCGCCGGTGCGGTCGGGCACGCGCGTTCGCGGCCGCTTCAGCCTTGACTCGGTCGAGGAGAAAGCGCCGGGGCAAGTGCTGCTTCGCCACAATGTGACCGTTGAAATCGAAGGCGAGGATAAGCCGGCGCTGAGCGCGGTCTGGCTCGCCCTGATTGTGACCTGAGGAGAGAAGAATGGCTCGCGATGCCGTGATCGTTTCGACAGCGCGGACACCGATCGGCCGCGCTTACAAGGGCGCGTTCAACGCGACGCTCGGGCCGACGCTCGGTGCATTCTCGCTCAAGCCGGCGATCGAGCGCGCCGGGATCGATCCTGGCGATATCGACGACGTCGTGTGGGGCGCGGTGCTCACGCAGGGGACGCAGTTCGGCAATATCGGCCGGCAAGTCGCCTTGCGCGCCGGGTGCCCCGTCAGCGTTTCCGGCATGACGATCGACCGCCAATGCTCGTCGGGGCTGATGGCGATCGCGACCGCCGCCAAGCAGATCGTCATCGACAGGATGGATGTGGTCGCCGCCGGCGGCCAGGACTCGATCAGCATGGTGCAGACGCCCGAGATGCGGATCACGCCCGATCCGTCGCTGATGGCCATGCACAAGCACATCTACATGCCGATGCTGCAGACGGCGGAGACTGTCGCGAAGCGTTACGGGATCAGCCGCGAGCGGCAGGACGAATATGCGCTGAAGAGCCAGCAGCGCACTGCCGCGGCTCAGGCGGCCGGCCGCTTCGACGACGAGATCGTCCCCGTCACCACCACAATGAACGTTACGAACAAGGATACGGGCGAAGTCTCGCAGCGCGAAGTGACCATCGCCAAGGACGAGGGCAACCGCCCCGACACGACGATCGAGGGGCTTTCAGCGCTCAATCCCGTGCTCGGGCCGGACACGTCGATCACCGCAGGCAATGCGAGCCAGCTGTCTGACGGAAGCTCGGCTTGCATCCTGATGGAAGCGAAGGAGGCGGAGCGGCGCGGCCTCACGCCGATCGGCCGCTACGTCGGGATGGCGGTCGCCGGCACCGAGCCCGACGAGATGGGGATCGGGCCGATCGACGCGGTCAGGAAGCTGCTCAACCGCTTCGATCTCAAGGTCGACGACATCGGCCTGTGGGAACTGAACGAGGCCTTCGCGGTGCAGGTGCTCTACAGCGCCGAGCAGATCGGGATCCCCGAAGACCGCATGAACGTCGACGGCGGGTCGATCTCGATCGGCCACCCCTACGGCATGAGCGGCGCGCGCATGACCGGCCACGCGCTGATCGAGGGCAAGCGCCGCGGCGGGCGCTACGTCGTCGTCACCATGTGCGTCGGTGGAGGAATGGGCGCGGCGGGGCTGTTCGAAGTGCTTTGAACCCAAAGTCTCCGACGCGGGTTGTCCGCGCAAAGGGAGGAGCAGCAAATGCCGGAATCCAATTGCCCGCTGGTCGAACGAATCGCGCGGGTGCTCGCTGGCGCGAAGCTGAGCGCGAATGCCGATGGTCATAACGGCCATGCGGCGACCGAAGTCGATCGCACCTGGCGCGAGCATGTGAACCAGGCGCTGGCCGTGCTTCACACCGCGCGCGAGCCGGACGAAGCGATGGCCGCGGTGGGCGACGCGGACGTGTGGCGTAACATGGTCGAGGCGGCAATCGCGCAGCACGTGGATTGAGCCCGCGCGACGCCAGCAGAGGGGCTGAAACCCGCCGCGCGGACGCGCGCTGGACGCTCGTCTGCTGCATCCTCGCATCGAGCCTGAGCTTCGTCGATGGATCGGTGACGAGCATCGCGCTCCCGGCGATCCGCCAGAGCTACGCGGCCGGGGCCGCGGACGTGCAATGGGTGGTCAACGCCTATCTGCTGCCGCTGTCGGCGCTATTGCTGCTCGGCGGCGCGGTTGGCGATCATTATGGACGGCGGCGGCTGCTCGTCATCGGAACGAGCCTGTTCGGCTTCGCGTCCCTGACCTGCGCGCTGGCGCCGAGCCTGCCGCTCCTGCTCGCCGCGCGAGCTGCGCAGGGGATCGGCGCCGCGTTATTGCTGCCTAACAGCCTGGCGCTCCTGAATGCAGCTTATTCCGGCGAGAAGCGCGGGCGAGCGGTCGGGATTTGGGCCGCTGCCGGCGCGGCGTGCGCCGCCGTCGCGCCGCTGATCGGAGGGTGGCTGGTCGGCACGGTCGGCTGGCCGGCGATCTTCTACATCAACCTCCCGCTCGCACTCGGCGCGATCCTGCTCGCGCTGCGCTTTGTCGCCGAGAGCCGGGAGCGAGGCGCCGGGCGCACCGATTATCCCGGAGCCGTGCTCGCGACCGCCGGGCTCTTCGGACTGACCTACGGCCTCACATTGTGGTCCGCGCACCGCAGAGCGGATGCGGTCGCGCTGATCTCGATCGTGGCAGGGATTGTCTTGCTCGGAGCTTTCCTTGGTGCGGAGCAACGGCGCGGCGAGCGTGCGATGATGCCGCTGCAGCTATTCGCCAACATCTGCTTCTCCGGTCTGAACCTGCTCACCTTCCTGCTCTACGGCGCGTTCGCCGCGGCGATGCTGCTGATCCCGTACGTCCTGATCAGCAGCGGCGGCTATTCGCCGGTCGAGGCGGGACTCGCGCTCCTTCCGTTGCCGATCCTGATGACCGCGGCATCGCCGAGGATGGGTGCGCTTGCTATGCGGGTCGGAGCGCGGCTTCCGCTCACGATCGGGCCGCTCGTCGTCGCCGCCGGCCTGCTCCTATCCTGGCTGATCCGCGCGCAAACCAGCTACTGGACGGGCGCATTCCCGGCGATCGTCGTGATGGCGCTCGGCATGACGATTGCGGTCGCGCCGCTCACCGCCTCGGTGCTCGGTTCGGTCGAGGAGAAGCATGTCGCGATGGCGTCAGGGTTCAACAGCGCGGTCGCGCGCACTGGCGGGCTGATCGCCACCGCGCTTCTCGGTGCCGTGCTCGCGAGCAGCGGCAATGCGCTGTTCGGCGGCTTTCATGTGGCGATGACGGTTTCCGCAGCGGTCGCGGCGGTTTCGAGCGGCGTTGCGTTGACGATGCTCGGGAACGTCAGGATGAAGAACCGCGCCTAGTCGTTCGCGGCAATGAACTTCTCGACCACGGGCGCGATCCGGTCGCGCCATTTGCGGCCGTTGAAGATGCCGTAATGGCCGACATCCCTGGCGAGCAGATACTGCTTCTTCTTCGCCGGAAGCTTCGTCGCGATGTCGAGCGCGGCCTTCGTCTGGCCAATGCCGGAGATGTCGTCGCGCTCGCCCTCAATCGCGAGCAGCGCCGTGTCTCGGATCGCGGCCGGGTCCACCAGCCGCCCGCGGTGCTCCAACTGGCCTTTCGGAAGCAGGTGCCGCTGGAAGACGACGTCGACGGTCTGAAGGTAGAATTCGGCGGTCATGTCGCAGACCGAGCGATATTCGTCGTAGAACCTCTGCGTCGCGGCAGCGTGCTCGTCGTCGCCTTCGACGAGGTGCTTGAACATCTCCCAATGGCTGATCAGGTGATCGCCGAGGTTCATCGCCATGAAGCCGGCGAGCTGCAGGAAGCCCGGATAAACCTTTCGCCCCGCGCCCGGATAGAACATCGGCACGGTCGCGATCACATTGTGCTCGAACCAGCTGAACGGCCGCTGCGTCGCGAGCGTGTTGATCGCCGTTGGCGCCTCCCTGGTGTCGATCGGCCCGCCCATCATCGTCAGCGACTTCGGCCGCCACGGATTCTTGTCGGCATTCATCAGCGCGGTCGCAGCGAAGGCGGGCACCGCCGGCTGGCAGACGGCGAGCAGGTGCGGCCGCTCGCCAGTTCGTTCGCCGATGAACTCGACGAATTCCATAAGGTAATCGACATAGTCGTCGAGATCGAAACTGCCGTCCGCCAGCGGCACGCATTTCGCGTCGCGCCAATCGGTGATGTAGACGTCGAAGCTCGGGAGCAGGCGCTCGACCGTCCCGCGAAGGAGCGTCGCATAGTGGCCTGACATCGGCGCGACGATCAGCAGCGAGGGGCCGTTGTCGACGCCGTCACGAGAAAAGTGCTTGAGCTGACCGAACGGCTTCCGCAGCAGGATCTGCTCGTCGACGCAGACCTGCTTGCGGCCAATCTTGACGCTGCCGATCGCAAATTCGGGCTTTCCACGCGGCGCGGCCGCATGGGCGAACACTTCGAGGCTGGCGGCGACGAGCGGTCCCATGGCGCTATAGCCGAAGGGATTGGCGGGATTGTTCAGCCATCCGGCGCCCAGTCCTGCAAGCTTGCTCGCACCTGCGAGAAGCGAGCGCTGCACTTCATAGGCGTCGTAGAGCATCCGACCTCGTTTCTTCCCTTGCAAGAGGAACAGATGTGGCCCGCCTTTGGTCGCCTTGCAAGGGAATGTTGCAGTGCAAAAGAACGCGGGCAGCGCCGGTTTGCGACCCGCGGTCCAGCGGCTCACCTTGGCAGGTAGTCGTTTGCCTCGACAAGGCGGAAGCCGGGCGTCTCCGTCACGCACTGCCGAAGCAGATAAGCGTGGCCCGAGCCATAGAACACGACGATTCGGTCCCCGGGCCTCGCGAGCTGGATCAGGTGCGCGCAGATAAGGAAATTGCGCTTGTACCAGGCGGCGTCGAGCTCCGCGCCGGGCTGGTCGGCACCCGAGCCGACCTCGAGAATTCGGCGGTAGAATTGCTGGCTGGCCAATATCGTCGACGGCTGGTTGAGGTACCGCAGCGCATCGGCGACCGTCCCGTGGGCAAGGATTTGGTCTGTCTCGCTGACGCTCCTGACGATGTCAGCGTCGAGTTGCTGCATCAGCCCTTCCTGGCCGTGCGCCTTCGCGTAAGCGAGGAGTCGATCGTACGGAAAGTCGCCGTCGGCATCGATTCCCCATACGCCCTGCGCGTGGGCGGTGTTGGCGAGGCGGAAGCCCAGTTGGACAACTTCGTTGCGCGATGGAGGCAGCGTTCCGGCGAGATATTTGGGATAACGTTCAGCAACCACGGGGGCGTCCCATTCGACCGCCACCTTGGTGGGATGGAATCGCGCCAGCGCATTGGTGATCGCGACGATTTCCTTCTGCCGCCTGGGCGCGAGCACATCGTCAGCATGGACGTCGTGGAGGTCATGGCCGGGATTGGACATGTGATAGCCGCCGACGATCATGACGCTAGTAACAGGTGCAGCGGCGGGTTTCGTGGCGGCGGCCGAGCAGAGCGCCGACCCGATTAGCGCTGCTGCAACAAGGAGACGCATCTCGACTGCCCTTCAAGAGACCCGTCCATGGACTGCTACATTTGTAGCGCAGGCGCAAGCCGCATTTGAGGCGCCGCCGCGCCACTGATAGTGAGCAGCCATGGCCACCCGCGCTCCCAATCGGCCGAAGGGCCGATCGATCAAGAACCTCAGGATGGTGTGGGGTTTCGCTGCCAAACATCCGGCGCGGATTGCGTGCGCGGCGCTGGCGCTGGTGATCGCGGCGGCGGCGGCGACCTCCATTCCTTATGGCCTGAAGCTGATCATCGACAAGGGTTTCGGAACGGGCGCGGGCGACCCGCACCACATCGCCAAATGGTTCGAAGGCTTGCTCGGCGTCGTCTTGGTGATGGCGGTTGCGACCGCCTGCCGATATTATTTAGTCTCCTGGCTTGGCGAGCGGACCGTCGCTGACATCCGTCTCGCCGTCCACCGCAACCTGCTGCGCCTGTCGCCTGGGTTCTTCGAGGAGAACAGGCCGGCGGAAATCACCTCCCGGCTGACGGTCGACACCACGATCATCGAACAGGTCGTCGGAACGACCATCTCCGTCGCGCTCCGCAACACGATCATGTCGCTCGCCTGCGTCGTGATCATGTTCGTTCTCGCGCCCAAGCTCGCGGGATTGATGATGCTCGGAGTCCCGCTGGTGATGGTCCCGATCATCCTGCTCGCACGGCGGGTCAGGGCCATTTCGGTGAGAAGCCAGGACCGCATCGCGGACGTCGGCACGATCACCAGCGAAGTCCTCGGCGCGATGAAGATTGTCCAGTCGTTCAATCAGCAGGGGCGCGAGGCGGCGCGCTTCGGCGACGCCGTGCAGCGGGTGTTCGGAACCGCCAAGCGCCGGATCCTGGTGCGCGCGTTCATGACCGGAATCGCAATCGTGCTGATGTTCAGCGCGATCGTGTCGGTGATCTGGATCGGCGCTGTCGACGTGTCGGCTGGGCGCATGACCGGCGGTACGATCGCGGCGTTCGTCCTTTATGGCGGACTACTAGCCGGCGGGCTCGGCAACCTGTCGGAAGTCTATGGCGACATGCTGCGCGCGTCGGGCGCGTCCGAGCGATTGTCGGAACTGCTTCATGCCGAGCCGGAGATTCGCGCCCCTGCGACCCCGGCGAAGTTGCCCGAACCAGCACAGGGCGCTCTCGCGTTCGAACATGTGACGTTCCACTATCCTACTCGGCGCGAAACATCCGCGCTCGACGATTTCTCGTTAAGCGTCCGCTCGCGGGAGCGCCTCGCGCTCGTCGGCCCTTCGGGCGCGGGAAAGACGACGATCTTCCAGCTCGCCGAGCGCTTCTACGATCCGCAGCAGGGACGTGTGCTGCTCGACGGAGTCGATTTGAAGGACGCCGATCCGGCGGACGTTCGCCAGCGCATTGCGATGGTGCCGCAGGAAGTCGTGATCTTCGCCGCTTCGGCGCGCGACAATCTGCGGTATGGAAATTGGGACGCGAGCGAGGAGCAGCTGTGGCAGGCCGCGCGTGACGCGAACGCCGAGGAGTTCCTCCGCGCGCTCCCTGAAGGCCTCGACACGTTCATGGGCGAAGGCGGCGCACGTCTGTCAGGCGGGCAGCGCCAGCGCATCGCGATTGCTCGGGCGCTTCTGCGCGACGCGCCCTTGCTCCTGCTCGACGAAGCCACGTCCGCGCTCGATGCGGAGAGCGAGCGGCTGGTGCAGGACGCGCTCGACCGGTTGATGTCGGACCGAACCACGATCGTGATCGCGCATCGGCTTGCGACAGTACGCGCCGCCGACCGCATCGTGGTCATGGACCAGGGGCGGATCGTCGAGGAGGGCACGCACGCGAGCCTCAACGCGCGCGGAGGGCTCTACGCGCGGCTGGCCCGACTGCAGTTCGAAGACCGCGCCGCTTAGCCGGACGCGCTTCCGCCGCCGCTGCTGCCGCCGGTCGATCCGGACGAGCCGCCGCCGCGCGAAGTGGAGCTCTTGCTGCGCGACGATTTTGATCGGCCGCTCGAGCGCTTCGCAGTGGATTTGCCGCTCGACTTGCGAGCGCCGGACGATCGGCTCGCGCCCGAGCTCGACGATTTCGCGCGCGACGAGCTCGATTTCTTCGCACCGCCAGTCGACCGCTTCGCCGCCGAGCTGCGCGACGAGCCGCTGCTCGAGCGCTTGGCTTTCGATGATCCGGAGGATTTGCGCGTGCCGCTCGATTTGCGGGTCGAGGACGACGCCGACGAACCGGAGGTCGTGCCGCCGGTCGAGCTGTCGCTCGGCGACCATTTTCCGGACATCACGCGCTGCGCCGCATCAGCGACGGCTTCGGCGATCAACGAACCGAGCTTAGTCGCGCTCGACACGACGCTGCTCGCCGCGCGTTCTGCGGTGTCGGCGGCATCGAGCCCGGCGTCGCGGATTTTCTTGCGCGCCGATGGGCTGGCGGCGATCGCTGCTGCTGCTGCGGTCAGTCCGGCGGCGAGCATTTCCTTGCTCATCGCGGCTTTCGCGAGCTTGTCGACGGTGTTCTTGTTCGAGCTCGAACGCGACGAGCTCGATCGCGAACCCGACGACGATGAACGCGAACCGGACGATGATTTGCTACGGGAAGAACTTTTGCGTGCGGATTTGGCCATCTTCTAACTCCCTCCGTTGTCGGGAAAGACACTTTAAGGCCGTTCCGGTTCCCTAATGAAGTGAGGAGTTGCAAGTTGCGGTCGCGGCAGCTGCAGAAAATGTAAAGGGCACCGCCGCGTAATCGCAGCGATGCCCTTCGACATGGTCAGCGGCCGGAGATGTGGCCGTCCGTCAGCGATTAGAGCTTACGAACACCCCTTTCCGACCTCCCTGCTGAACCATGAGACATCGGATCACCTCCTTTCGCTGCGTTGAAGCCAAGAGGAAGATGAGTCTTTAGAAGCGCGAAGACAAGACTTGTATTCGTGTGAATTATCGTCACACTTCCTTGCTTCGCGCGTCAGGCGCGGCAATCCTCGATCACTCGCGCAACGTCCGCCCACGGCGGCACCACCAACGCTGCAAGCCCGGAGGTGCTGAAGCCGATCCGGCCGCGGCTAGAGGCGATTGCGTCGAGCAGCGGATCGTAAGCGCCGACGTCCACGCGTACCCGGCCGGACGACGCGTCATAGGTCGCAGGCAGGGTCTTCGTCTGCGAACTTGTCCAGATCCATAGCGACGGGGATGCGATCGGCGAATTCTTGAGAATCGCGACGTGGCGCGTCGAACGCGTGCAGCGGATCGTCAGCTGCGGCTGACCGCTCAAATTGTCGAACGTCGCCGAGCTGCCGTCGCTCGCCGTTGCGTAAACCCAATTGCCGGCAACCGGCTTCGCATATTCGAGATTGGATTCGACCGGAGTACCGGCCGCCGCCGGAGACTGCGCCGCGATCAGCGCGAGCGCTGCAGAAAACGCGAACATCATTCGGTCAGCGGCTCAGCTTATCGACTTTGGCCTGGAGCGCGGCGAGCTCCGCCTTGAGCTCGTCGACCTCGCTGCTGCTCGGCTTCGGCGCGCTGTTCGCTTTTCCGGTGAATGCCTGCGCAGCGCCTTCGAACATCGCCATGTTGCGCTTGGCCATGTCCGCGAACATGTTGCCGCCGAACGCGTCCTTGACCGCACTCTGGTTGCGCTGGAAGGCCTCCATCGCCGCTTCAAGATAGGACGGCACGAAATTCTGCATCGAATTGCCGTAAAGACCGATCAGCTGCTTCAGGAAATTGATCGGAAGCATGGTCGAGCCGCGCGCTTCCTCGTCAACGATGATCTGCGTCAGCACCTGGCGCGTGATGTCTTCGCCGGTCTTCGCGTCGACGACTTCGAATTCGCGGCCTTCGCGCACCATTTGCGCGAGCCGGTCGAGCGTGATGTAGGCGGAGCTTTCGGTGTCATAAAGCCGCCGGTTCGCGTATTTCTTGATCGTCACCTTGCCCGAAGACTTGGCCATGCACAGCTCCCGAGACGAGAACGGCGGCTTACTACCGGAGCATCATGCACCGCAACATGAACGCGCGCCCCGCCCGCTGCCCCTGTTTCTCGAATTGGTACGCGAGGTGTCGGAGCGGGATCCGGACCTCGCGCGCGCGGCCCTGGCGGGCTTGCGCGCGTATGAGCAGGCGCCGCGGCGTGGGCGTCCGGAGTCGAAGCCGGAGATCGCGCGCATTGGTGGCGCGGTGCTGCGCGACCATGGCGGCAGCGGCCCACCCGCGCTGCTCGTCCCCTCACTGATCAACCCGCCGCGGATCCTCGACCTGGACGAGCAGGTGTCGTTGGCGGCCGCGATCGCACGGATCGGCCGGCACACGCTCCTGCTCGACTGGGGCAAAGCCGACGAGCGACGCGAGCTGTCGGTCGCAGGTCACATCGAGGAGTTGCTGCTCCCGCTGCTGCGCAGCATCGGCGATCCGGCGGCGGTGATCGGCTACTGCCTCGGCGGAACGATGGCGATCGCGGCGGCGAGCGCCGTTCCCATCGAGCGGCTCGTCACCATTGCAGCGCCGTGGAATTTCTCGGCCTATCCCATGCCGTCGAAGCGGGCACTCGAAGACATGTGGGCTCATGCCGAGCCTACGGCGAAGCAGCTCGGCGCGCTTCCGATGGAGGTTCTCCAGGCCGCATTCTGGTCGCTCGATCCGGAGCGTACCGTGCGCAAGTTCGCCGAGTTCGGCCGCCTCAACCCGGCAAGCGACGACGCCCGCCGCTTCGTCGAGCTCGAGGAATGGGCGAACGAGGGTGAGCCCCTGCCCTACCCTGCGGCGAAGGAGCTGATCGACGAGCTGTTCGGCAAGGATCTGCCCCGCTCCGGCGAATGGATCGGAAGCGACAGGGTCGCCATCCCCGCGTTGCACCTCACCGCCGAGCACGACCGAATCGCGCCGGCAGCAACTGCTCCTTCGGGCGATAAGGTCGCCATCCCCTCCGGACACGTCGGAATGATCGTCGGATCGGCGCGTGCGCAGCTGCACAAGGCACTCGCATCGTTCCTAAGCGACTGAAAAAGCTGGCGCACCCGACAGGATTCGAACCTGTGGCCTTTGCCTTCGGAGGGCAACGCTCTATCCAGCTGAGCTACGGGTGCGTGGCCGCCGACTTAGCGATGCCCCCCGCTGGCGACAACCTCAATACTCGCCGAACCGGCTCCTCACCGAGCGGATGAGCTTTGCGCTATCGTAGCCGACGCCGTCCTTGAACACGACGATCACGTTCTCGACGTCATTGATGTTCGCGGCGGGGTTGCCTTTTACGATGAACAGGTCGGCATCCTTTCCCGCCGCGATCGAGCCGATGCGGCCTGCGAGGCCGAGGTAGGTGGCGCCGTTGAGGGTTGCGATCTTGATTGCTTCGACGGGGGAAAAGCCCGCTTCCACCAGCAACTCGATCTCACGCTGGTCGCCGAATCCGGGAATGACACCGCCATTGCCGGTAGGGTCCGGGCCCGCCATCAGCAGGCCACCCGCGGCGACGAACCCGCGCTCGAGGCCGAGATCGTTCTTGAACGCTTGGGCAAAGTCGTTGGCGCGCGCCGTCCCAGCCCGGCTGGCGGCCAGGTTGCGCGAATAGAGATAAGCCTCCTTCGCCTGCGGGCTGAGCACGTCCATTTGACGCGCCTGAAGCGGTTCGTGCAGCGGAACGCTTTGTGCGAACACGGGCAACGTCGAGGTGATCGCCACATGGTGGTCGACGAGCAGCTTGATCAGCGCACTCGCTTCCGGGCTGCCGGGCGTCATCTTGAGCAACGTCGGCGTGCCGGCCGTGTCCGTGCACTGGTCCGGCACTTTCCCCGGGTCGAGCTGCGTATTGACGAAGAAGCCGTGCTCGAGGTTGTCGATCCCGAGCGCCACCGCTTCTGGATAGGTGACCGAGCACAGGTGCCCCGTCAGCTTCAGCCCGTGCCGATGCGCTTCCTTGATCGCTGCCCCGAGCTCGGCGCGGGTGAGGTGCATGTAGGCCTTGAAGTCGTTCACGCCCTGTGCCGCCCAGAAGGCGACCTCATTTCTGGCATCATCCGGCGAGGTGATCTGATGGTTCTGGATGAAGAAGGCGCCGGGGCCCTCGAGGTACGGGCTGGTCACGTCGAGATGCGGTCCCACCAGGTGCCCCGCGTCGATCTCGCGCTTGAGGCTGAGATCCGTGTACGGCTCGACGCTGCCCGTCGTGCGCATCGTGGTCACGCCGTTCGCGAGATAGAGACGCGGTGCGCTGAACGTCATTTGCGGGATAATGATCGGCTGCTCGAAATGTCCCTGCGCATCGAGGTTCGGGCGCTCGAG
>JABFXK010000092.1 GCA_013361785.1 Sphingomonas sp. | reverse complement strand
GGAGACCGATCAGCCCCGCGAACTTGTGATACGGTACATCCGGAATCTGCTGGGTGGCATCGAATTTGGGATTGCCCTCCATGACACGCTGCTCCCAGGTGACCTGGTTCAGATCCTCATTGTTCCACACGCAACAGATCCAGCGCGGGTCGCTCCAGCTCTCCCAATATTTGGCGACCGTGATGAGCTCGGCCATGTTGTTCATCTGCATGGCGCCGTCGCCGACGAGCGCGATCACCGGCCGGTCAGGATGCGCGAACTTCGCCGCGATCGCGTAAGGGACTGCCGCGCCCATCGAGGCGAGCCCTCCGGACAAGGAGCCCATCATCCCACGGCGGAACTTGAGGTCGCGCGCGTACCAATTGGCGCACGACCCGGAGTCGCTGGTGACGATCGCACCGTCTGGAAGGCGCGGCGACAATTCCCAGGCGACCCGCTGCGGGTTGATCGGATCAGCCGGCTGCATTGCCCGGTTCTCGGCCGTCCGCCACCAATCGGCGACAGCGCCCTCGATTGTCGTCCGCCAGGACTGATCCTGCTTGTTCTCGAGTAGTGGCAGCAAGGCGCGAAGCGTCTCTGCCGCGTCGCCGTGGAGGTTGACCTCGCACGGATAGCGGACGCTGAGCATGGACGGATCGATATCGATTTGGACTGCCCGAACCGATCCGTCCTTGGGCAGGAACTCGGAATAGGGAAAGCCCGAGCCGACGATCAGCAGCGCGTCGCACTCGTTCATCAGCGTCCAGCTAGCCTTTGTCCCGAGGAGGCCGATCGACCCCGTTACCCACGGGAGGTCATCGGGAAGGACGGCCTTGCCGAGCAGTGCCTTGGCTGCCCCGGCGCCGAGCTTCTCGGCCACCGCGATGACTTCGTCGGTGGCGAGAAGCGCACCCGCGCCCACGAGGATGGCGACCTTGCTTCCGGAATTCAGGACGTCGGCCGCGCGCTCGAGATCAGCCGGATAAGGAATCACCGCCGGCCGCGAGTAGCCGAAACCGGTGAGGACGGACCCGTGCTTGCGCGGCGGGTCGTGATAGGGCTCGTGCTGGAGATCCCCCGGCAGGACCAGCACGCTCGGGCCGTTGCGCGCCTTGGCGATCCGAACCGCCCGGTCGACGAGCAGCCGAACCTGCGACGGAGCCTCGGCCTCCTGCACGAATTCGGCGACGTCAGCGAAAGCGCGATCGAGATTGACTTCCTGCTGATAATGCCCGCCGCGAACCGTGCGCGGCGCCTGGCCCATGATTGCAAGAACCGGCTGGTGATCCAGCTTCGCATCGTAAAGGCCGGTGATCATGTGCGTCGCGCCGGGGCCACCGGTGGAAAGGCAGACGCCAAGCTCGCCCGTGAACTTGGCATAGGCCGTGGCCATGAACGCGGCCATTTCCTCATGCCGGACCTGGACGAACTCGATTCCGGCGGAACTGCGCTGGAGAGCTCCGAGCACGGCATTGATCCCGTCTCCGGGATAGCCAAAAATTCGCCTGACGCCCCACTCATGCAGGCGCTCGATAATGAAGTCGCCGACGGTCTTGCTCACTGGTTCAACTCCTCGATTTGCGGTTTGCGCTTGGGCGCGCCTGTTTGATGAGAATGGGACCTGACCGGCATCCGGCGTCCCCTGTTCGGACCCATAAGGTCGGGCGGAATTCGAACGACGTCGCGCGGCACATGTCGCACGTCGGTGACGCCCGTGAGCGCCATTGCGGTGTCGAGTTCGTCGCGAAGGATCTCGAGGGCCTTCCTGACGCCGGCTTCGCCGAATGCGCCCAGGCCGTACACATAGGCTCGGCCGACGAAGCAGCCGGTGGCACCGAGCGCCAGGAATTTCAGCATATCGAGTCCCGACCGGATGCCACTGTCGACGAAGACCTCGGCACGGCCGTCAACCGCATCTAGGACCGGCGGGAGCGCCTCGACCGTCGACGGCGCGCTGTCCAGTTGTCGTCCACCATGGTTGGAGACGAGGATCGCATCGGCGCCATGCTCGATCGCAATGCGCGCGTCCCCGGGCTCGAGAATGCCCTTGATGATCAGCTTGCCCGGCCACTGATTGCGCACCCAGTCGATCGACGATGCATCGAACGAGGGATCGAGCTGCTCCTTGACCAGCCTGGCCATTTCTTTGAGCTTCGACGCCGGCACTCGCCCCGCGTAATTGCCAAAGCTCCAGCGTTTGCTGCCGAGCATTCCAAGCGCCCAGCGCGGATGCGAAATGATGCTCCACGCATTGAATGCCGTCAGCTCGGGAGGAACGCCGAGACCATTGCGCACATCGGCGTAACGCGTGCCTTCGACGTGCAGATCCATGGTCAGGATGAGCGCGGTGCAGCCGGCGCGCCGCGCGCGCTCGATCAACTCACGGCTGAAGCCCCGGTCACGGGTCAGGTACAGCTGAAACCAGAACGGCCGCTTCACCTCCTCAGCGACATCCTCGATCGACAGTAAGGCATTGGTCGAAAGAGCGAATTGCACGTTCGCGCAATGCGCCGCCCGACATGACAGGATCTCGCCGTTCGCCCGGACCGCTCCGCACATTCCGACGGGCCCGAGTGCAACTGGAAAGGCGACTCTCTCGCCGACCATTGTCGAACCAAGATTCCGCTGCGAAACGTCGTTCATCACCGTCTGTCGGAATTCAAGACGATCGAGCGCATTGCGATTACGCGCGAGCGTCAACTGAGCGAACGAGCCGCTCTCCACATAGTCGACAAATGGCTGCGGAACCCTGGTGCGCGCGATTCGACGCAGGTCGTCGATACTCGCGACACGTTCGAGCGGCAGGCTCATCGCCGCATTCCGGAGTTCGGTGGAATCGCATCCATCTTCGCGACAAGCGATGTGAGCGCCCGCCGGCTTCCTTCGAGCGCCGCGCCGAAGACGAGGTGCGAGACAAAACCGTAAGCATGTGTCCGCAGCGGAAGCTGATCAGGAGGCGCCGACAGCGCGAGCGCCGGCACGAGCCCTTCATCGGCGCCAATCTCGACTGCCGTTGCAAAGGCCGTCCCGAAGCCGGCACGAACCCACGAATAGCGATTCCCGGCAGCGCCGTAGATCGCGCCGAGGAGCGCCCCAAAGCTGTAGTGGACAAGCTGATCAGCGGGCGGGCGGACCGGTGCGGGCACGGGCGCGTCCGTCGTCGCACACGCAACAGCGTTC
>JABFXK010000245.1 GCA_013361785.1 Sphingomonas sp. | reverse complement strand
GATCGCCCGGACGAAGACGGTCGGAGACCGGCGAGCGGCGCTCGATGAGGCCATCGAGCAGTGAAAAATCGTAGCCATCGGGCGGTCTCTGTGTTCGGTTCGAGCGGGTGACCGGCAAAAGATTTCTGGTCTCCTCATCGGCCTTCACTAGCCAATAGGCGCGCTCCTTTCGAGACTTCTCGGTGGGGGAGAAAAAGAGCATCTGGTTCCAGACGGAATATCGACCGCCTCCGCGTCTGCGGATGTCTTCATGTGACGCGGGAATCGGAGGAAGCTGCCGGAGTCCCTCGAAAACAGCGAACTTGTCGGCGAGCTCGGTCTCGGGGAAGGCATCAATCGCACGGACCTCTTGCGAGACGAGCAGGTCCTCTTCCTGGGAAAAACGCTTCGCGCCCAACCACCGCCACGACGCGCGATTCGACGTGATGGCGCTGCGACGCAAAAACAGACGCAGCATGGCCGCAAGGCGGGTCAGTCCGGTCTTCCCATTAAAAGAAAGTTCAACCAGTGAACCGGGGTCATACAGATGCGGCAAGATCACCCGCGCGGCGCCTAGCGCGGACAACAGCCGGCACTCGTCGTGGCCGAAATCCTCGGCAAGGCCGTGATCACAGACCAACACAGTGGCGCCACGCATGACCGCGATAAGCGCCGGATCGGCATTTCTCGAAACGGTCGAGCAGTCCGGCAGGATCATCGCCGATTTGATCGTGGATGCGATCGGCAAGCTGTCCCTCAAAAGGTGGACGACGGACGGAAGCCATTCCACCGGGATTTCGTCTATCAGTTCTCGCAGGTCCTGCTCGGTGCCCTCACCCGCGCGAACGCGCCGCAGAAGAACCACGCCGTCGCAGAGCGGTGTGGCAGTCATGAGCAGGGGAGCGTCGTAGGCAGCTTCGGAATTGGTCGCTTCAAAAGATTGCTGAACGGAACTGCTGACCGCACCAGAGAGGGAAGGTAGCTCCGCCGGATGGGCACGAAGCCATGACTCGAGCATGACCGCGCTCCACACCTGGTAGGTGGAGAAGCTGCCTGGAGTACGCTGGCGCGTGAGGAAGCGCTTTATGCCTTCGGCGCCGAACGTCGCGGAGATCCTGCTCTCAGGACTTTCCAATAGCCGACCAGCGACGTCGAGGAGGCTGTTCTTGCCCCAATCGGACATCGGCAGGCCGAAGCCCTTTTCGGGCGAGCTCCAGGTTCAGGAAGGGCGTGCGAACCTCCAGCGAACATTGCATGCTCATCCGGTCCACCTTCGGCAGCACCGCGCCTGGCATGTAATTTTCCGCGTCTGTCCGGCGCAGCTCGCCGAGGAGGTTTTCGCCGCATTGATCTACCCTCTCGCGCAGCGCTGCTACGTGGGCGGCGAATTCCTCGGGCACGAAGCCGAACAGCTCGTGAATGTCTGCTTCTAACGAGACCAGGATGCGGTTCCCGTAATAAACTTGGCCGCGGCCCCACCAATCACCGATTTCGCCGAGCTTGCGACGCTCGTCTTCCTCGAGGGTGGCAAGATACCGCCCATAACCCCCGAACATCTCGTCGCCGCCGTCGCCAGAGACTGCGACGGTCACATGCTTTCGCGCGAAGCGGGAAAGCAGGTAGGTCGGCAAGCACGAACTGTCTGCATTCGGCTCGTCGAGGATACTACCAATGCCGCCGAGGAAGGCCGAAACGTCAGGTGTCAGGATCTCTTCGTGGTGCTCCGTCCCAAGATGCTCGGCGAAGGCGCGTGCGATCACGTGTTCGCTGTCGGGTTCGTCGAGGAAGCCCATCGAAAAAGTCTTCAGCGGCCGATCCAGGCGCTTGCGGACCAGTGCGCATACCGTCGATGAGTCCACCCCGCCCGAAAGGAACGCGCCGAGGGGCACGTCTGCGATCATCCGCCGCGAGATACTCCGCAGGAGAATGTCTTCGAGTTCGTCCGCAAGCTCCGGCAGCGGTCGGTCAACGAAGCCTCCCTGACCCGGCCGAAATTCGAAGTACCGCCCCGTGGAACTTGTGCCGTCGGCGCTGATCTTGAGCCAGTGGCCCGGCTCGAGCTTCTTGACGCTCCGGTAAATGCATCGCGGCGCGCCAATGTACTGGAACGAAAGCACTTCGGCCATCGCGGACACGTCGACCGCGGGGTCGAAGCCGGGGCACCGCTCTAATGCCTGCAGCTCCGAAGCGAAGGCGATTCCGGCGTTGCGCAACTTCGTGTAGTACAGCGGCTTCTCGCCGAAAGCGTCGCGGGCGAGGAGAAGTTCGCCCGTGAGCGTGTCGAACATGGCGAAGGCGAACATACCGTCGAGCCGCGGGAGGGCGGCCACGTCCCAATTCGCGAGCGCTTCGAGCAGGACCTCGGTGTCAGTGCGCGTTCGGAACCGCGATCCCAGGCTTTCGAGTTCGGGACGCAAGTCGAGGTAATTATAAATTTCGCCGTTGTACGTGATTGCCCGCCGATTGCGGGGGTCGAGCATCGGTTGAACGCCCGCATCGCTGGTGTCGATGATACTCAATCGGCGGTGCCCTAGCACGCACCTGCCTTCCGGATCGGCCCAGACGCCGTCAGCATCGGGTCCACGGTGCACCATCGCTCCCGCCATGGAAGCCACTGCATCGCGCATCGCCGACAACGGGAAAGACGCAGCACCGCGAGGTGCGAACCAACCAGCACTCCCACACATAACTGTGACAGAAGACCTCTACACCAGAGCTGAACCGCAGCTATCGGAACTCAGTCACCCGGTGCGCCAGAGTCCCCGCCGGTCTCGTTACCGGCTCAGTGCGCCCGCGTCCATCACCGCAGAGTGCAAGCCGCTCGGTTTTCCGACTGACAGCTAAGACTCGCAGCGATTTACGCCCAAAATGGCGGTGCACATCGCCTGCCTAACGGAAGCGGTAGCGCCGCCGCTCGGCTCGGCCGTGCCTGAGATAGTGCCACGCAGCATCGAGCTGGGCGGCAGCAACGTCAGGATTGAGCCGGTAGTAAGCGATTGGATCGAAATCGGCTGGAAGCTTTCCATATTTGAGCCGAAGACGCAGCCGTTGCCTCCAATTCGGTGGAACTGGCGGCGGACCCTCGATTAGTTCGCCGAGATAGCGATGGTCGCGTCTCTCTCCTGTCCGGATGTCGAGAACATTGCGCATGTCGAGTGCGCCGAGAGCCTCATCGGAAAAGGCAGGCGTGTAATAGATGCAGTCGTCGAAATAATAATGAGTGACCTGCGACCACCGGGTCAGCGACCGATCGGTCCGGGCGCCCCCCCCGTGAAGAAGATTGGCAGCCCAGATGAGAGCCTGCCGCTTTCGCGGCAGAAACGATTCCTTCTTCACGGCCGCAGCTTCGATGAGCTCGTCCCAGGCAGCTTCAAACGGAAGCTGGGCGTGCTCCTCCTGCGCCCCCGTCCCGCGGCGGCCGATGTCTAGATTGGTGAGCACGGGCCATTTCTGCGTCCCCGGCGCATAAGTCAGCGGACCCGCGCCAGGTTGGACGTCCTCCATCGCCACCCATACGCCACACATGAACCGCTGCGGAATGGATGAGAAATGAATGGAGTCGCTGTGTAGGTGCTGCTCCGTCCCGACAGGGAAGTTGAGCGACTGGTGGGGAAAGGCAGGACGCCCGTACAACTTGGTCAGCAGGGCGAGGACTTGTTCGTTGGCGGCGATCGCCAGCACATCGGGATCGAAGCGCCAGGCGTCCTGCACGCGGCCAGCGAGTTCATTGGTTTGCACCGTGAGCGCGGGCGTGAGACTTGCCTTCACGCGCGCAACGCGCGCGTCGAAATCGGGGTCCGGAAAATCGAAGACGGCGTAGCCGCGCTCGTGCAGATCCGTCGCGATCCGACATTCTTCCCCGCTCAGATGAAGCGTATCAACAATTCGGTAGAAAAGCGGCGATTCGACGTGAGGAATGCCAGGCAGAATCTCTGTCACGTGCAAATTGGCGCCTCATGCTGCTTTGCATTTTGGCATAAGGTCTAATTGTTTCGGGGAAAAGACTCTCGAGCGAGGTTCCACGGGTGCGTCAGCTTTTCAGGCGCGGGTTCTGAGTCAGAGCGAACACACGGAACTATTGCGTTGGGCAGCCGGCAAAGGTTATCTATGGCTCGTACTGCTGATAATATTCAGGATGTTACGGCAAAAGTCGTCATGTCTCTGAAATGTCATTTCAACAACACTGGCCCTCGCCGGTTGGGCCTAGGCTAGAGGTTTGCGTTGGAAGCGTCTGAACTGTCCGGCAACCGGCGGATCACCCCCGTGGTTCTTTGCGGCGGCTCGGGCACGCGGCTGTGGCCGCTTAGCCGGGACAAGCGTGCAAAGCCGTTTCTTCCGCTCGTCGGGAAGGAAACGCTCTTCGAACAGACCCTGCTCCGCTGCGGAGACCGACGGTACTTCCGCTCGCCGATCATCGTAACTGGCGCAGCCTATCTCCAGAATGCGAGGAGCGAGGCGGCCGCGCGGCAGGCAGCGCAGTTCATTGTCGAGCCGGAGGCCAGGGACACCGGGGCAGCCGTCGCTCTTGCCGCGCTGCGCTCGCCCGATGATGCGGTTCTCCTCGTTTGTCCGAGCGATCACCACATCATTGATTCGTCGGTGTTCGTCGAGCGCGCGCTCGCGGCCGCGCAGTTGGCGACGGACGGCTGGCTCGTGTGCTTTGCCATTCCCGCGCGATCGCCGCAAACGCGATTTGGGTACATCCGTCGCGGTCAGCCGATCGGAAGCGGCGGCTTCAGGGTCGATCAGTTCATAGAGAAGCCGGACCTCTCGCGAGCGGTCTCTTATCTCGCCTCCGGTGAGTTCGCCTGGAACAGCGGCATATTCGCGCTTCGAGCCGGCGATTACATCCGTGAGTTGGAGAAGCACCGCCCAGCATTGGTAGAAGCCGTTCGGGCCGCCGTGGCGCATGGCAGAGAGGATCACGAATTTTTTTATCCTGACGCATCCTACTTCCGTCAGATCGTCCCGGAGTCTATCGACTACGCCGTGATGGAGCACACGGACAAAGCTGCTATGGTTGATACGCATATGGGTTGGTCCGACATCGGCACGTGGTGCGCAGTGCAGGTCGCTCGCGACCGGGACGAGGACGGAAATTCTTCGCGCGGGCCGGTCGAACTCATCGATTGTCAGAACGTGCTCGTCGAAAGCGACGGTCCGCGCGTCTCGATCATCGGTCTCGAGGACGCGATCGTCATCGTCGACGGCAACGACGTCATGATCACCACAGCCGCCGCCGCTCCCAAGGTTGGTAAGCTCGCAGCGGCCACTCGCCGCTAGCCAGAGCTCTCGCAGAGAATTCTGGCTAACGCACGCGTCGGCGTGACAGCCGCCGAGACGTCCCCCATAGCGCAACCAATGACTGATCGCGACCTCCTGATCGACGTGTCCCGGCTGATATGGAGGCTATGGAGCGACCGCCTTCCTACGGGAGTCGACCGCGTCTGCCTCGCCTATGTCCATCATTTCGCCCACCGCGGCCTCGCGGTCATGCAGCGCGGCGGCCGGCGCTACATCCTCACTGCGAAGCATTCAGATCAGCTGTTCTCGATGCTGCAGCAGCAGCCGGCCCGGTTTCGGCGCCAGTTCGTCGGCCTTCTTGCGCGCGCCCTAGGAGCGGCACGGGAGCGTCCCGCCCGCAGTGGGCTCATCTACCTCAACGTCGGCCACATCGGTCTCGACGAAGCCTCTCTGCTGCGGTGGATTGACCGTTCGGGCGTGCGGCCGGTGTACCTGGTCCACGATGTGATACCGCTCCGCTACCCCGAATATTGCCGTCCCGGAGAGCAGCAGAAGCACGCCATCCGGATGGAACATGTCCTTCGCAGCGCTTCCGGTCTGATCGCGAATTCACAAGCCACCCTCGATGATCTCGGCAGCTTCGCAGATGGAGTGGGTCTTCCGATGCCGCCGTCGATCGCAGCATGGATTGCCGGGTCGCCTCTGCCCCCGACGAAGGTCACGGCGCTCGCGAGCGACCGGCCCTATTTCGTCACCGTGGGGACAATCGAGGGACGCAAGAACCACGCGCTCCTGCTCCACATTTGGCAGCGGCTCGTCGCCCGATACGGCGAAGCGACGCCGCTTCTGTTCATCGTCGGCCAGCGCGGCTGGGAAGCCAATCATGCACTCGCGATCCTCGACCGCGCGACGGACCTCAAAGCCCATGTAATCGAACTCGGGCGAAGCAGCGACGACGAGCTCGCCAGCACTATTGCCGGCGCCCGCGCCCTCCTCATGCCATCTTATGCTGAGGGCTTCGGCCTGCCGGTCGCCGAGGCGCTGCAGATCGGAACTCCCGTCATCGCGAGCGACCTTGCGGTCTTTCGGGAGTTCGCGGGGAACATCCCCACCTACCTAGATGTTCTCGACGGGCTCGGCTGGATGGCCACTATCATGGCCTTCACGGGCGACTCGGTCGAGCGGGAGCGGCAAATTCAGGCAATGGAAAGCTACCGCGCTCCGACCTGGCATTCCCATTTTCAAACTGTCGACGAATGGCTGAAGACGATCGCATACGATCGGCGCCGCGCTTGAGCGATCGAGACCGGCCGGCTCTTGCCGGTCTGCGGCCTCTGCTTCGCGTGCCGCCATTCCCGGGGGCACCGCCGACGGCGCTCACCGTACCCGAATCGCAATCAGCACCTCAGCTGGCGGACGAGGAGCTGGACGGCCTCGTCGCTAGTCTTTGCGATACCAGAGTAGGCGGCACCTACTGGGCAGCGCGGCCGGAGCTCCCTGGCAGTGAATATTCGCTCATCCGGGTCGCGGGCGACCGGGCGCGCGACGAGGCGACGGGAGCGGCCGCAGCGGCGACGGCGCTGGTTTGGGCGGAGTCCGGCAGCGACGCGACAATCACCGGCGATTGCGACCCATGGCACCTGCTGCAAGGCGCGGCCGAGGTCATCGTCGACGCTGGCGATGAGCTCGCGCTCATCGCGGCATTGGCAGGAGTGCCGCTTCGCTGCGTCGGGGAGGGGGCATTCGCCAGCCTCGCCGGCGGAGGCCGATCCGCGCTGCGGGACGCAGTGCGCCGCCATGTCGTCTCGGGCTGGCGATATGTGGATCCCTTCACTCGGACCGACATGCACGTCCGCGAAGCGATCGCTCTCTGCTGCTTCTGGCGCCAGTTGACGATTTCGAACTGCGATATCACCGCGGCGGTCGGTTTCGCTTTCTGGAAGCGTCCAACCGTCGAGCCGCTGCTTTGGAACGGTGCGACGAGGGTGCCGTTCGTCTCGGGAAGCCGAAGCTTCTCGCCGGCGGACACCGTCGCGATGTGGAAGTCGAGAACGAGCTCGAGCTTGCTCGGCGCGCTCGAACGAAGCGGCGCGCGGCTGATCGAGGTCGAGGACGGGTTCATTCGCTCGAGCGGCCTTGGCGCCGATTGCGTTCCGCCGCTGTCGATTCTCGTCGACCGGCGCGGGATATATTTCGATCCGTCACGTCCGAGCGAGCTCGAAGACCTGCTGCAGAACGGCTCCTTCGCGCCGGAGACCGTCGCTCGGGCGCGGGAGCTGCGCGGCCAGATCGTCGCTTCGGGAGTGACGAAATATGCAGCGTCGCCGGATTCCGCCCCGGACCGCCCCGGCCCGACCCGCACTTTGCTCGTTCCGGGCCAGGTCGAGGACGATCGTTCGGTGGTTTCGGGAGGCGGCGAGGTCCGGACCAACCTCGAACTTCTGAGGCGCGTGCGCGAGGCCGCTCCGGAGGCTTATATCTTCTACAAGCCGCACCCCGACGTCGAGGCCGGGCACCGGCCGGGAAGCGTGCCCGACGAGAAGATTTTGTCCTTGGCCGACGAAATCATCCGTAGCGGCTCCATCTCCTCGATCATGGCCGTTGTGGACGAAGTCCACGTCAACACCTCTCTCGCGGGGTTCGAGGCCTTGCTCCGGGGCAAGCAGGTCGTGACCTATGGAGTCCCCTTCTATGCCGGGTGGGGCCTCACCCGGGAGTTGGGGCCGGTTCCGTCGCGGCGAACGGCTTCGAGAACCCTCGACGAACTGGTTGCCGCGGCCCTGCTCATCTACCCGCGCTATCTCGACCCGGTAACGCGGCTGCCATGTCCGGCGGAGGTTCTCATCGACCGGCTCGCGACTGGCGCATTGGACCGAAGTAGCGGGATTGTCGTGACGTTTAGGCGCTTGCAGGGGCGAGTGAACCGCGTCATGTCAGGTTTGTGGACACGCTGAACGAACGCACGTTCCTGTTTCTGCAGGGTCCTCCTGGACCGTTGTTCAGGATGCTTGGGCGGGCAATGGCCGACCGCGGCATCCGGGTTCACCGAATCAACATCTGCGGCGGCGACCTTCGTGACTGGCCTGATGGCGCCACGAACTTCCGCGGGCGCTATTCGGAATGGCCGGCGTTCTTCGACCTCTACCTTCGTCAGAACGGCGTGACGGACCTGCTGCTGTTCGGCGATTGCCGCCCCTACCACGTCTCCGCCCATGGAATTGCAGAGATGCGGAACGTGCGGACGCACGTGCTCGAGGAGGGCTATCTCAGGCCAGACTGGATGACTCTGGAGCCGGAGGGCGTGAACGCCCGCTCGACGCTCAGCCGAGACAAGGCTTGGTTGCTCAAGGAAGCGCAGCGGCTTCCGCCAGAGGTCCAGCTGCCGCCGGTGACGGCGAGCTTCCGCCGCCGGGTGCGCGATTCGTACTGGCACTACCATAGCGTTTTCCTCGGTCGGCTGCGCTTCCCCCATTATCGATCACACCGGCCAACCCCGTTGCTGACCGAAGCCTTCGGCTGGGTGTGGAAGTTTGCCGTAAGGGACCTCCGGCAAGCGAAAGCGCGCAGGATTCTCAACGAGCTCGCGGGCAAGTCGACGTTCCTGCTCCCGCTGCAGCTGTCGAACGACTACCAGATCCGCACTCATTCGCCGTTTCCCGACATGAAGAGCGCGGCGACCTATGCGATCGAGAGCTTTGCCGCGAACGCGCCCGAAGACGTCCATCTCGTGCTGAAGTCGCACCCGCTCGACCCGAGCTTCTTCAACTGGGCGAAGTTCGTCCGCAAGATTGCCGGACGCCTCAATGTCGAGGGTCGGGTGCATTTCGTCGACGGCGGCGACCTCCAGGAAATGCTCGGCGCCGCTCGCGGCCTGATCTGCGTCAACAGCACCTCGGCGACGCTCGCGCTGGCGCGCGACATCCCTGTCTGCACCATCGGCGAGGCAGTGTACGACATGCCCGGCCTCACGCATCAAGAGCATCTGGACACCTTCTGGGCCGCGCCGACTCCTCCCGATCCCGGACTTTACGAAGCATTTCGGCGGGTGCTGGTGGATCGCTGCCTGGTCCGCGGCGGCCTCGCGAGCGAGTCGGCGGTGCAGGAGCTCGTCCACTCGATGCTTGAGAGGCTTCGCATCGGCCACTTCCGCCTCGCGACCACGAGCGAGCCGCGCACCGCCGCGCAGCCGCCGAACATTGCGCCGGCCGACCAGGCACTGAGCCGCTGATCAGCTTGTATCGCACCGCGAAGAGCGCCTAGGCACCACCGGCAAGCGGCTGCATTGCCGTGCCCAGGCCGGGGAGCGGGATGACGATCAATCGAGTCGATGTCGGCGCAATCACTTTCGCCAACGACAGCCCCTTCGTGCTCATCGGCGGCATGAACGTCATCGAAGGCGAGGAGATCGTGGTGGAGGTGGCCGCGAAGTTCGTCGAGGTGACGTCCCGGCTTGGAATCCCCTACGTGTTCAAGGCGTCGTTCGACAAAGCCAATCGCTCGTCGATCCATTCGTTTCGAGGCCCGGGCCTGGACCGCGGGCTCGCGATGCTGTCCGTGGTCAAACGGCAATTCGGCGTTCCTGTGCTGACGGACGTCCATGAGGCGCACCAGGCCGTGGCCGCGGCCGAGGTCGCGGACATCCTTCAGGTCCCCGCTTTTCTCGCGCGACAGACGGACCTGATCGTGGCCGTCGCCAGGACGGGCGCCGCGATCAACATCAAGAAGCCGCAGTTCCTCGCCCCCCAGGAGATGCGGCATATCATCGACAAATGCGGCGAGGCTGGGAACGAGCGGGTGCTGCTGTGCGAGCGGGGGAGCAGCTTCGGCTACAACAACCTTGTCGTCGACATGCTCGGCATGGACCTCATGAAATCCATGGCGCCCGTGGTGTTCGACGCCACCCACGCATTGCAGCGCCCCGGGGGGCAGGAGGATAGCGCCGGCGGACGTCGAGAGCAGGCCGCGGCGCTCGCGCGGTCGGGGATGGCGCTCGGAATCGCAGGCCTGTTCCTCGAGGCTCATCCGGATCCCGACAAGGCCCTGTGCGACGGTCCGAGCGCGCTGCCGCTCGACGCCGTCGAACCCTTTCTTCAGCAGATGCTGGCGATCGATCGGCTTGTGAAGTCGTTCCAACCCCTCGTGACGGCTTAGATCGGATATTCGCCCGGTTCGCCCGCGATCGTGATCCACCTCAATTCGGTGAACGCGTCGATCGCAGCCCTCCCTCCGAAGCGCCCGTATCCCGACCCTCCGACCCCTCCGAACGGCATTTGCGGTTCATCGTGTACCGTGGGCCCGTTCACATGGCAGATGCCCGAGCGGATGCGCCGGGCGACGCGAAGCCCGCGCGCGGCATCGCGGGTGAAGACGGCGGCGGCGAGGCCGAATTCGCTGTCGTTGGCCACCCGGATCGCCTCCTCCTCATTGGCGACACGGATGATCCCGACAACCGGCGCGAAGCTTTCGTCGCGATAGAGTCGCATGGCCGACGTGATCCCGTCGAGCACGGTCGCCGGCCCGGAGGCGATCGCCCGAGCACCCTCACGGAGCGCGTCGTCGATCAATCCTCGAGCGCTTGCCTCGGCCGCCTCGTCGATCTGCTCGCCCACAGCGGGAGCGGGCATGGCCGCGGCTTTCTCGGTCAGGCGGCGGGCGAATTCGTCAGCGATCGATTCAACGACGATGATCCGCTCCGTCGACATGCAGATCTGGCCGGCGTTCATGAACGCGCCGAACGCTGCTGCCTTCACGGCCTCGTCGAGATCGGCGTCTTCGAGTACGATCAGCGGCGCCTTGCCGCCGAGCTCGAGCAACACGGGTTTCAAATGTTCGGCGGCGCGGCGGGCGACGATCCGCCCGACGGCAGTGGACCCGGTGAAATTGATCCGCCGCACCGCAGGGTGATCGATGAGTGAGCCGACGATTTCGGCCGCATCGTCGGGCGCGTTGGTGACCAGATTGACCACGCCCGCTGTGAAGCCGGCGGCTTCGAACGCTTCCACGATCAACCCGTGCGTGCGCGGACAGCGCTCCGACGCCTTCAGAATGACGGTGTTCCCGCAGGCGAGCGGGGTCGCGATGGCCCGGCAGCCGAGGATCACGGGCGCATTCCACGGCGCTATTCCCAGGATGACGCCGACCGGCTCGCGAAGGGCCATGGAAAGCAGGCCAGGCTTGTCTGATGGGATCACCTCGCCCGTGATTTGAGTCGTGAGAGCCGCAGCTTCGCGGACCATTCCCGCGCCGAGCATCACATTGAAGCGCGCCCACGGCTCGGATGCACGCAGCTCCTCGGCCATGATTCGGACGAAGGCATCGCCGCGGGTTTCGATCTCCGCGGCTGCGCGGCTCAGGAGCGATCGGCGGGCGTTCGGTCCGAGGGCGGACCAAGCGGGAAAAGCAGTTGCAGCGGCTTCGGCTGCGGCCGTCGGCGGACTGTGCATGCGCCGCCGCTAGCGCGATCGGGGCAATGTCGCCACCGCTGCGCGACTGCGGAAAGCGTGTCCGTGATGGAACAAGTGTTTAGGCCTCGCATACCGCTGCGCCCATACCGCCGGCCAATGCCGACGCGTAAGTCGTCTCAAGCCCACAGGCCGCGCGAGCTTCGACGCCGCGTCGT
>JABFXK010000261.1 GCA_013361785.1 Sphingomonas sp. | reverse complement strand
TCTCCTCGAGCTCCTTGGCGAGATCCGCCGCCTCGAGAACCGTCAGTTCGGAAAGCTGGTCCACCAGCTTAGCAATGTCAGCCATTTCAAACTCCTTGTGCGGGGCTCATGCCCCGGATTGTCGTGCGTTGATGAAAAGAGGTTCGCTTAGGCGGCTTCCTTGGCCGCATAGGCCCCGAAGATCCGTGCGAGCTGCGCCGCAGGCTCGTTGACGGTGCGGGCGATCTTGCTCGCGGGCGCCTGGATGAGGCCCACGATGGTCGCACGCAGCTCGTCGAGCGAGGGAAGCGCGGCAAGCGCCTTGATCCCATTCACGTCGAGGACCGTGTCGCCCATCGCTCCGCCGACGATCTCGAACTTGTCGTGAGTCTTGGCGAAATCGACGGCCACCTTGGCCGCCGCGACGGGGTCTCCGGACGTGGCAAGCGCGGTCGGGCCTTTGAGAAGGTCGCCGATCGGCTTGTAGCGCGTATCCTCGAGCGCAATCAGGGCAAGGCTGTTCTTCGCAACTTTGAACTGGGCGCCGGCGTCGCGCATCTTCAAACGCAAGTCCGTGGACTGCGCCACCGTGAGACCGTGGTTGCGGGTGACCACAACCACGCTCGTCTCGGAGAAGACGTTCTTCAGCTCGTCGACCAGATCGGATTTTTGCGATCGATCCATGCCAACTCCAAAAATTCGTCCGGATTGCTCCGAACGAGTTCAACAAATGCCCGAGACGATCTCGGGCTCTAATGTCCGTGGGGTTGGGATCGCTGGCGCTGCCGGGCTATTTCCCTTTGACAACGCACGACGGAAGCGGCTGCCGCCTCCGAATGATTCCTGTCCCCGTCTCGGCTGCAGATTAAGCCCGTCGCTCACGCTCAGGACGGCAGCTGTCTCGGACGAGTGCGTCCCGGCAGAGCCGGCACGCGAGTGCGCGCCTATAGCGAAATTCGCAGTCCGATCAACCCTCTGCTCAGACTGGATGAGCCCGCAGCCAGGCGCCGACCTCGCTGCGCTCCCGTGGCAGCTTGCCGGCTGCGAACTGGATCCGGTCGATCGCCTGCTCGATTGGCTTGCGGTCTGACGGCGCGAGGTTCGCATTGGCATAGGCTTGTAGCAACGGGACCAGGCTGACATCGCTGCTTCCGCCGGAGAGCCGCTCCATGAATTGCGAGCGTCCGGAGATGTCGATCAGCTGATTGACCTCGGCGAGATGGGCGAGGACGAAGTCTACCGCCATGCGGGGATGCTGCCGGGCCACCGCGGTAATGATGCCCGAGCGCGTGGTCTTGCCCGGCTCTTCGGTGAGCGCGAGGTCGAGTGCTCGCCGGGCGAGCGCGTCGTTGCTGGGGGCGCCCAGGAGCTGGTAGAGCGAGTTGCGCTCGGCAAAGCCGGTCGCCGCCTGCGCCTTCGCGTGGATGGCGTTCCATGTGGGCTCGTCGGCATTGCGGGCGATCACGCTCAGCCATGTCGTTTTCAGGGAGCCGGGGATTGCGTTGGAGTCCGCCTCCCATGCCGTGAACAGGCGGCGCGCTTCGGCGAGTACCGACGGGTCCTTCATCGCGCCGAGCGTCCTGATCAGCGTGGAGCGGAGTAGCGCATCCAGCGCCGGTTCGCCGGGGCGGGGAACGAAGCCGAGCTGCTGCAGTCGGGGTCCATAGATCCGGGTGACCCGAGCGGCGATCGCTGTTTGTGCGGCAGGGTCGCTGTCGAGCACTTCGTACAATCCTCCCCACTCGTCCAGGGCCGCCTCGACGAGCTTCGGATTGGCGTCCCCAGGCACTTCGCCGAGGAAGTCGAGGCCGACTGCCCATGGCTGGTAGCCGGCATTCGACAGCGCCAGCTGATCGTTCACGACGCCGAACTGGTCCACCGGCCCGAGGCCTCGGAATGCGCCTTCCAGCGCCTTCGCCTGCCCGGGCTGGTACAGAGTCCGGTAATAGCCGGTTTGGCCGGCGTTGATCAGCAATGGCCCGCAGCCCGGAACAGCAATTTGCGTTGCCGGTCCTTGCGTTACGACCTGAGCCTCTCCGGCGCCGGCGCTTGCCCTCACCGGCACGTGCCAGCTCAGCGGATGCGCCATGACCTCGCTGCGCTGGTCGTTCGAGAATTGGGCCTGTGTCAGGGTCGCGACGGTTCGGCCGCCCGAGCATTGCGCAGGCCCGACCTCTATCAGTGGAATGCCGGGTTGATTGGTGAAATCCCGCGCTACTGCGCCGAGTCCCTTCGCCCCCACGCTTTCAATGGCGTTCCAAAGGTCTTGCGTCTTGGTGTTCTGGTACGCGTGGGTGCGGATGTAGAGCTGGATGCCGCGCTGCCACACGGCCGGCGTCGCAAAGCCCTCGAGCATCGAGAGCACCGATTCGCCCTTTGAGTATGTGATCGCGTCGAACGCCTGGTTCGCCTGCTCGACCGTGCGGACGTCCTGCACGATCGGGTGCGTCGAGCGGAACGAGTCCTGCCCCATCGCGCCTTCGCGCGCCGCGACATGGTCGATGTCCGCGCCCCAGTCGGGATGGAAATGCTCGGTCGCCTTGGTCGCCATCCAGCTGGCAAAGCCTTCGTTCAGCCAGATGTCGCCCCACCAGCCCATGGTGACGAGGTCGCCGAACCATTGGTGCGCCATTTCGTGCGCCTCGGTGCCGAAGATTCGCTGGCGGTCGGCCTCGGAGGTGAATGCGGGGTCGACGAGAAGGCTGCGCTCGAAGGTGAAGATCGCGCCCCAATTCTCCATCGCGCTAAAGAATTGCGACTGGCCAGGGCCGGCGACATTGTCGAGCTTCGGGAGCGGGAAGGGCGTGTCGAAATACTCGTTATAATAGGGCAGGATTTGCGCTTCGGCGTCGAGTGCCAGCTGTCCCTTCGGGCCGTTGCCGCGCGACATGACCACGCCGACTTCGCGTCCCGCCGACGGCTTGGTAATCCGGTCGAAGTCGCCGTCCCCGAAGAACAACAGATAGGACGACATGGTCGGCGTCGTCTGGAAGCGCACCTCCTTGAGGCCGCCGGGAAGCGACTTGGACGAGGCTGCGGGCATGTTGCCGACCGCCATGGTGTTCGCCGGCACTCGGGCGGTCAGATCGAACGTGGCCTTGTAGTCGGGCTCGTCCCAGCCGGGGAAGAAGCGCCGCGCGTCGGCGGCCTCGAACTGCGTGAACAGGGCTCGGGCGTCCTTGCCCTCC
>JABFXK010000138.1 GCA_013361785.1 Sphingomonas sp. | reverse complement strand
AGCGGGTTCTGGCCCCGTTACCTAAGGTAGCGGCTGGGGCTGGATACCCCGGGACCTCGCCGGACTCACTGACCATCAAAATTGGCGTAAATGCAAGCTTTTTGAGTCCACGGAAATCCAGAAAAATCCACAGAAAAATTTCTCTTAATCAGCGGGTCCTAGGTTCGAGCCCTAGTGCGTCCACCATTCTTTCCGCTTAGTCCGCCCGAGTGCCCGACGGTCATTCCCTTCTGAACCTTGCACGCCTCGCCGCGGCACAGCTGCTTCGGGTCGTGCCCGGCTCGACCGCGCTTCGGCTGAAGCGCGACCTGCGTGATGCGGCGTGGCTCAGCGAAGCGGACGCGGTGGTCGTCTCCTTTCCGAAATCGGGACGGACGTTCGTTCGCGCGATGCTGGCGCGGCTCTACCAGCGGCGGTTCGGAATCGACGAGCGCGGACTGCTCGAATTCGTCACGCTGAGGCACGCTCCAGAAGAAACGCCGCGGGTGCTGTTCACGCACGCGGGCGATGCCATGCGCCGGGCGGAGCAGATCCGCGTCACTCCGTCGGACTATGCCGGAAAGAAGCTGGTGCTGTTGGCGAGGCACCCGGCGGACATTGCCGTCTCGCGCTACCATCATCTCAAGCATCGCAGCCGCGACAAGACGCGGCAGCGGCTCGCCGACCAGCCGCTCGAGAGCTTCATCTGGACGAATGAGGGTGGGATCCCCTCGATCACTGCCTTCCTCAACCAATTCGTGGCCCTGCCTGGAGTCACGATCATACGCTACGAGGACTTTCTCGCCGATCCGCGCAAGTCGCTGAAGATCATGGCTCAAGCGATTGGCATGAGGACGGACACCAAGGACATCGCGGACGCGGTGGAATTCGGAAGCCTTGCCAATCTGAAGAAGCTCGAACGCGAGCGCTATTTCACTTCATCGCGGCTGCAGCGGACGCGAAAAGGAGACGCACAGTCGGGGAAGGTGCGGAGCGGGAAGACTGACGGCTATCGCGCCGAGCTGAGTGCCGAAGCCGCGGAGCGGATCGACGATTATCTGCGCGACCAGCTCGACGCGCGGCTCGGCTATTCAGGCGCGTAGCGCCGGCCGCGGACGCAAGGCTTCCCAGCTTAGCCGGGCGGCCTCTCCTCGACCGAAGGCGTCCGCCAGCTTGGCGACATCGCGCGCGATTCCCGCAAGATCGCCTTTCTTGAGACGCCGCCAGGCTGAAAGCCTCAGCGCATGTGCAAGGCCAGGGCGATATGCCCGGGTACGCAGATATTCGGGGTGCCGCCGCACCAGCTCGACATTGGCGGAGATCATATTGTCCTGCGCGGAAATCGCTCCGGCGTCCCAATATTTCACCCACAGGACCTCGTCCGTCGACGCGCAATTGGCGAATTCCGAAATCCGGATGAGAAAATCGAAATCCTGCAGGCGCCGCAGAGTCTCGTCGAACGGCGCTTTGAGTGCCGCCTCGCGCCGGACGGTGATCGCGGGGGTCGCCTTCCACAGCTGGCGCGTGAACAGGGCCCGTCGAAACAGCTCGCGATCGTTGATCACCGGGTTCCGGCGGACCACCTCCGCGTTGCGCGCGCCGGGCGGCTGCACCTTGAGGAAGCTGTCCACGAGAAGGTCGAGGTCTGGATCCTTGTCGAAGTGGGCAACGACACTCGCAAGCTTGGTCGCGAGATAGCGGTCGTCGCTATCGAGAAAGGCGACCAGCGGCGATTGGGCAGCGCGCAGCCCTTCGTTCCGCGCGACATTGCCGCCGCGGTTCTCGTCGAGGCGGATCAGCCGAATGCGCTGGTCATCATAGCCCTGTGCGAGTTTCGCACTCGCGTCGCTGGAGCCGTCGTCGACGACGATCAGCTCAAAATCGGCCAGCTCCTGCGCGAGCACGCTTTCGATCGCGCGCGGGAGCACGTCGGCGCGATTGTGCACGGGGAGAATGACCGAGATTGCGGGCATCAGGAGGTCGCGGCCGCGGCGCGCTTGCCACGCTTCACTGGCGCCGAGCTCGCCTTCTGCTGGACCCACCAGCAGCTGAACATCGCGATCGCATAGAGGATTCGACCATGGTCGGCTGCGCCGCGACGATGCTCTTCGAAGAGTCGCTCGACGCCAGCCGGATCGAGGAAGCCGAGGTCGGCGGCCCCCGACGATCGCCAAGCGTCGCGCGCGAAATCGTTGAAGCCACCCATGAACCAGTCGGCGAAGGGCAGCTGGAAACCAATCTTGCGCTGGTCGAGCGCGCCTTCGGGCAGCCATGGCTCGATAGCTTTGCGAAGCACATATTTGCCGGTGCTTCCACGCAACTTGAGATCCGCGGGCATCGTCAGCGCCCATTCGACCAGCCGGTGCGAGAGGAACGGCACCCGCGCCTCGAGCGAATGGGCCATGCTCGACCGGTCGAGCCGTTGGCACAGCGATGCCGGAAGGTGGACGGTCAGGTCACCGAGCATGAACTGCTGAAGGTCCGAGAGCGCGTCGGGTGAGAAATGATCGCGGGCGCGCTTCGCAAAACTGTCCCGCGCCTCGTGGGACGCGAAGAAATCGCGATTGTAGATCCGCTGGCGAACCGCAGGCGTGGTGATCGACACGGCAGCGAAGAAGCGCTCGTAGCCGTCGCCGAGGCGAGCGCCCTCGACGAACTGCCGGGCAAGCTGGCGGCCGTAGTTCCACTTGCGCCACGGCAACTCGGGCAGCGCACCGACGAGGCCGCCCGCTCCCACCGCTTCGATCAGCGGCTTCCACCGCGCCATCCGCTGCGCCCAGCGCTGGCGGTTGTAGCCGAGGAAGACCTCGTCGCCGCCCTCGCCGCACAGCACCACCTTCACATGCTCGGCGGCCGTGCGCGAGAGGTACCAGAGCGGCACCGCGGAAGTGGCGGCGCTCGGCTCGTCGAAGGCAGCCTGGACGGCAGGCAGCACATCGGCCGCGGTCTGCGGCTGCATCGGAAGAACTACATGCTCGATGCCGAGATGGCTTGCGATGCGGGCGGCGGTCTGAGTTTCGTCCCGCGGCGAGCCGGGGAAGCCGACAGTGAATGCCTTGAATGGCGCAGAGGAGGCTCGCGCCATTGCGGCGGCGACAGCCGAGGAATCGACTCCTCCGGAGAGGAAAGCGCCGACGGGCACGTCGGAGAGCATGTGTTTGTCGACGCTTGCAAGGACGCGCGAGCGGGTTTCCTCGACCC
>JABFXK010000281.1 GCA_013361785.1 Sphingomonas sp. | reverse complement strand
GCCCGCTCGCATTTGATCTTGAACCTCAGGCCGGAGCGGCCAGCCTCTTCTTCGCTCATGCCGACGCGGGCAATCCGCGGAATTGTAAAGGCTACGCTGGGCACGCCGCGATAGTCGGGCGTCGCATGATTGCCCTCGGTGAGGTTGGCCGCGACGATCTTCGCATCGTGGCTCGAGACGGGCGTCAGCGGCGGACCGGACTGCGCGGTGTCGCCGGCCGCATAGACGGCGGGATTGGACACGCTCTGGAGATATTCGTTGAGTTTCAGCCGACGCCCCTCGGTCGCGATGTTCGCGGCGGCCAGGTTCAACCGGTGGAGGGCCGGGGCGCGGCCCGCGGCGTGCACGACGACATCGGCTTCGACCGCGGCGGTGCCGCCTTCCCGTTCGGTATGAACAATGAACTTCTCGCCCGTCTTTTCGACGGCTTTCACGACCGTCTTCGTTCGAACCTCGACTGCAATCCGGTCGAAGGCCTCCATCAGCCACCCGACGAGCTCCGGCTCGAACCCGGTGAGAATGCGATCCGCGCGTTGGAGAACGGTCACCTGCGCGCCTGCGCGAGCAGCGATGTGCGCGAATTCGGCCGCGATGTACCCACCCCCGACCAACGCGATGCGGCGGGGCAGCCGTTCCAGGGCCATGAAGGCTTCATTGTCGATGAGATGCTCTTCGCCGGGGATGTCCAGCGTGACCGGCTCCGCGCCCGAGGCGATCACGACGTATCGCGCCCGATGCTCCGCCCCGTCGACGCTGAGGCTGTTCGGGCCGGTGAACCGTGCAGTTCCGTGCAATGTGGCGATCCGTTTCTCCTGGTAGAGCTGCTCATGCTTCTGAGGGATCGGGTCCGTGAAGCTGCGCTTGAAAGCGATCAGCTCGGGCCAATCGATCCGCACGCCGCCATCGATGCCGTTCGAGCTCATCCGGCACTGCGCGTCGATCACTTCTGCGCCCGCGATGAGCATCTTCTTGGGATCGCAACCGCGTAGGGCGCACGTGCCGCCGAACGGCTTCTCGTCAATGACGGCGACAGTCCAACCGGCTTCGCTGACACGCATGGCAGCCGTTCTCGCTGCAGTACCCGTTCCGATGACGATGAGATCGAAGTCCATGGTTCATTCTCCACCGCCGGTCCAAACGGCCCTGGAGAGGCTACAGGTTCCGGCGCAGCTGAGATTCACCTCAGCAGGTCGAGATATCCGCCCGAAGCGATGCACCCGGCTCTCCGGACCAATGCTTGGGCTGCGACTTCGCCAGCGCGCCTCACCGGCCTCTGGACTGGGCAGCATCGCCGCAAGTCCCTCCAGCCCTGGTCAGCGTTCCACGGTCGCGGCTGAGGGCCGTCGACGAAGCCCTTGGTCGCGCGAGGCTGTCAGGCGTCGCGAGAGTCGCGTCAAGACCGGGCGAGTGATGTCTTAGGCCGCATCGAGTGGGGCACTTGCGCCGCCGCCCGGACAATGACGGCAGCCGAGGTCGTGAACCGATGTGGGCCAGCGATCTCGGTGCGAAAAAACGGCGGCTCAGGTGTGAACGGTGCGACAAGAAAGCGGCGCAGCTCGTTGTCTTGCCGCCGGTTTGATCCCCAGCTGGCGATGAGAGTGGTGTGTGCAGCGGAATACGAAGCGGACCTCGGGTGCTTTGGTTGCGCGCTTGGGTACTACTTTCGAGGTCTGCGAATGGTGACCGCACGACCGCGGCCTCGTAATGCATGGATCGCTAACAGCGGCAGAGCGACAAGTCCAAGTGCCCAGTGGATAGTGCTGAACCGCGATCGAAGCACATCGTCACCGAGGTAATAGAGGCCCAGCGCCGTCAGCGCGAGGAGCAGGAGCGTTCCGGCGAAGGCGAGGCCGCTCTTGAGATTGCGGCGCGCATTCCAGCCGAGAATGATGTGCACAGGGACCATGGTGCCCGCGACGATGAGGAATGCGTAGGCGACCAGGCCGTGCGCAACGAGCAACCAATGCTCGGCCGGGTGCGGTTCCGGACCGAATTGCCCGTCGACGCGAACGAAATTTTCAAGGACAAGCCAAACGATTCCAGTGGCGATGAGCAGGCCGAAACTGACGTAGACGGCCCATTCCTGCCAGCGCGGCAGGCGGCTAGGGTCGCGCTTCTTCACGCGTCCACCTCGGCCGTTTCGCAGACAGGTTCGACGCGGCCATCGTGACAAATTGCGAGCGCCCTTGCGCCGGCTGCGGCAAGCAGGGAGCCAAGCTCGGTCGTGGCGCACCAGACGATCTTGGTGAGCGCGTCCGCGTCGCACCCACTGCGCGCCACGACAGACACTGACGTCCAGCGCGGATTGCTGCCGCCCAGGTGATCGAAGCTGAGCCCGGCGCCGCTTGTGTCCGGCAAGCCGGCGCTCGTTGCCAGCGCCGCATCCTTTAGCTCCAGCGCCGCAACGGAGCTACGGGCGAGCGGATCGACAATTGTCACGGGCCACGCCTCGGCCCCGAACCCGCGAAGGTCGCCCCCGGCATTGACGAGCCCGCGCTCGCATCCGGCTCGACGCAGCGCGTCAATGGCGCGATCCACCGCGAAGCCCTTCGCAATTCCGCCTAGGTCTATGCAGGCAGGCTTCATCAGCCGTACCGAACACCCCTGCAATTCAAGCCAGGTCCAGTGCGCCGCTTCCGGCTGAGGCTGATCGGCATGGCAGGGCATCAAATTGTGCCGGATCGCCGCACTTCCCGCACGAAGCGGGTCGAAGGCGCCTCCGCTTTCCCTCGCCCAATAGAGCGCGCGTTCGAGAACCCGCGCCGTCAGCTCGTGAACCTCGATCGACCGCAGGTGGGCGAAGCGGTTGATACGTGAAAGGTCGCTATTGCGCTCGTGGGCGCTCATCAGCCGATGCACTTGATCGACCGCATCAAAGGCCGACTCAATCGCCTCCTCGCGATCGGCCGTGATTTCAACGAATGTGCCGAGCAGTGGCCGACAGCGTTTAGGCATTCCTGAGCAGCAGCTGATAGGTGACGAGCAGTCGCCGAATTCCATCGGTGACGTGGCGGCTCGACAGAGTCGCGCCGGAGATATTCCTGATGTCCTTGCCTAGCTGAACCGCCGAGCCGAAGCGCTTGCCGATGAATTGCTGACGCCATGCGGGATTGCGGATCTCGCCGCCGTAGGTCTCGCGATATTCGAGGATCTCGACCCGCCGGACCACGCCGTCGGGCGTCAGCGCGATGGCG
>JABFXK010000248.1 GCA_013361785.1 Sphingomonas sp. | reverse complement strand
GGAGGCGGAGCGCGAACAACTGGTGACGGGCGGCGGGTGTCATTTGTCTTCGTCCCCTTTCGGGAGTTGCAGGATAGTGCGCGCGCTAATGCAAAAAGGGACGCTGCCGCAACGGCAACGCCCCTTCGATATTCGGCTAACCCGGCTCTACCAGAAGAAGTCGGGGATCGAGTCGATGACCGTACCGGTATAGATATCGATCAAAAGCGCGTCATTGTAATAACGCACCCATTCGGTGCCCGGCGGCGCGAACGGCAACCCATATTCCCCCGCATTGATCCAGTAGCGGTTCCCGTAATAGGCCGGCCACAGACGGTAACCGATGTCGAACGACTGGTAGCCCCAGCCGAAGGGGTCGAAGTACAGCCCCAGGTGGAACCGCGAGCGATGGTGGTTGCGGAAGCGGCGCCAGTCGTAGCGGTTGTCACGCCGCCAATCGCGATTCCAGTGCATCTCGCGCTGGTTTTCAGAGCGCAGCGGCGGCTGGGTGCCGAAACGGGGCGTGTCGCTGACGACCAGCGGATGGCGATCGCGCATGACCTGCGGGAACTGCCGATTGGACTGGCGGAAATCGCCATCTGCATCACGGACCTGGCGCTGGCGCTGCTCGAAACGCTGGCGAACCTGCTCGATATTCTCGTCGCGCTGACCGGCAAACGAGCCCGCACGAGCCTGCCGCTCGGCCCGGATCGCGTTCATGTCGATCTGCTGCTGCTGCTGCTCCTCGAACCGAGCGCCTGCGTTGAACTGCGGCCTTCCAGCGAACTGCTCCTGCTGCCGCTGCTGCATCCGCTCCTGAGGGGCGAACATCGGGGCCGAGCGCTCGCTCCGCGACTCCTCACGCGCCTGCTGACGTTCTTCACGCGCCTGCTGACGCTCTTCGTGCAGCTGCTGCTGATCTTGCTGAGCCTGCTGATGATCGTTGTTGGACCAGTCGCGGGGGCCTGCGACCGCCGGGCTCGCCGCGGCGCTCGCCAGCAGCAAGGGAATGAGGACCTTACGCATGACAGTGACCTTTCCAAAACATGACGGGCTTCCTGCGCTCGTCGATATGAGCGGGCGCTTAACCGTTTCGGGGCCATGCATTCAGCTTTGCTGCTGCGGTGCGGCCGGAGCGGTCGCGGCAGCGCGCGCGATCGCCTTGCGGATGCGCGGATAAGCCCCGCAGCGGCAGATATTGGGAAGCGCCGCGATCTGTTCGTCGCTGGGCGTCGCGCTCGCCTGGAGAAGCGCGGCGATGGCCATGATGAAGCCGGGCTCGCAATAGCCGCACATCGTCGCCTGCTCCGCCAACCACGCCTGCTGCACCGGATGCGAGCGGTCGGGCGAGAGGCCCTCGATCGTCGTCACCTGCGCGCCGTCGAGCTCGCGAAGCGTCACGCTGCAGCTGGGCACCGCCCGGCCGTCAATGATCACCGTGCACGCGCCGCAGTCGCGGCTGTCGCAGCCATATTTGGTCCCGGTGAGATTGGACGCATCACGAAGCGCCCACAGCAGCGGTGTGTCCGGATCGAGCCTGTACTCGACCGCTTCGCCGTTGACCGTCATTCTCGCCATCGATGCGAGGCTAGCGCGCGCGGGTGCCCCCTGCCAAGATGAGGCGATGCCGCGCGTGATCACCAACAATGGCTATGACATCGGCTACGAGGAAGCCGGCGGCGGCGATGCGACTCCCATCGTGTTCCTGCACGGGGTTGGGTCTGACAAATCCGTTTGGCGGCCGCAGCTCGCTTTCTTCGGCCAAAGCCGCCGCGCGATCGCCTTCGATTATCCCGGGTACGGCGACAGCGACCCCGCGCCCGACGGAACCACGCGCGACGATTATGCCTCGGCCATTATCTCGGCCATGCACGAGATCGGGATCGACCGCGCCCACGTGTGCGGCCTCTCCCTTGGCGGCGTGATCGCCATCGCAATGAACCACGCCGATGAGAGCCGCTGCGCCTGTCTGATTCTCGCCGACACCTTCGCGGTGCACCCCGAGGGCGAGGCGATATACGAACGCGCAGTTGCGGCCAGCAGCGACCTCCGCGCCTTGGCCGAAGCGCGGGTCGACGTGCTCCTCGCGCAACCTGCCGATCCAGCAGTGCGCAGCGAAGTTGTCGAGACGATGGCGAAGATCGAACCCGCCGCCTACCGCATCGGCGCCGAGGCGGTGTGGCTCGCCGACCAGCGCGACCGCGCCCACGACATCCGCGTGACGACGCTGGTGCTGTGCGGCACCGAAGACAGGATCACGCCGCCGTCGCTGTCGCGCGAGTTGACGCAGCTCATCCCCGGTGCGCGCTATGAGCCGATTGAGGGCGTCGGCCACCTCGGCAATCTCGAGCGGCCGGCCGAGTTCAACACCATCGTCAATGCATTCCTTCGCGGCGTGGATTCGTGGGCATGAAGATCGCCTGCATCGGTGCCGGCCCGGCGGGGCTTTATTTCGCCATTTCGATGAAGCTTCGGGATCGCGCTCACGAGATCGAGGTTTTCGAGCGCAACCCGCCGGGCGTCACGTTCGGCTGGGGCGTCGTCTTCTCCGATCTCACCGTCGAGAACATCACCGCCAACGATCGCGTCTCCGCCGAAACGATCACCAAAGAATTCGCGCACTGGGACAAGATCGACGTCCACTTCCGGGGCGAGAGGATCACGTCGGGCGGGCATGGCTTCATCGGCATCGGCCGCAAGCGCCTGCTCGAAATTTTGCAGCAGCGCGCGCGCAAGCTTGGAGTCGTGCTTCACTTCGAGGCCGAGTGCGATCCCGCCGACCCCAAGTGGCGCGACTATGACGTCGTGATCGCGTCGGACGGGATCAACTCGCGCTTCCGCGACGCGCAGCCGGAAGCGTTCGGAGTGGATGTCGACGTACGCGCGAACAAGTTCGTCTGGCTCGGCACGAGCAAGGTGTTCGACGCCTTCACATTCGCCTTCGAGGAGACCGAGTGCGGCTGGATCTGGGCGCACGCATATCGCTTCGCGCCGGACTGCTCGACGTTCATCGTCGAATGTTCGGAGGAGACGTGGCGCCGCTTCGGCTTCGACCGGATGAGCCAGGACGAAAGCATCGCAGCATGCGAGAAACTGTTCGCCAAATATCTTGACGGTCACAGGCTGCAGTCCAATGCATCGCACCTCGTCGGAAGCGCCGCCTGGCTCAACTTCCGCCGCATCAAGTGCGAGCGCTGGACCAGCGGCAACGTCATCCTACTCGGCGATGCGGCGCACACGGCGCATTTCTCGATCGGGAGCGGCACCAAGCTGGCGCTCGAAGACGCCATCAAGCTCGCCGACGTGCTGAACCGCAAAGCCCTCAGCCTCGAAGCGGCACTCGACGAATATCAGGCGGAGCGCAGCCTCGAGGTGCTGAAGCTCCAGAACAGCGCGCGCAACTCGACCGAATGGTTCGAGACTCTGGAGCGCTACACCCACTTCGAGCCGTTGCAGTTCGCTTACTCGCTCCTTACCCGCTCCCAGCGCATCAGCCACGAGAATCTTCGGCTTCGCGATCGCGAATGGCTCGAGACGGTTGAGCGCTGGTTCTGGAAACGCGCCACCGAGGGCCGCTCGAACAAGACAGCGCCGCCGATGTTTGCGCCGTTGAAGCTGCGCGAGATGGAGGTCGAGAACCGGGTGACCGTCTCACCCATGGCCATGTATTCAGCGGTCGACGGCGTGCCCAACGACTTCCACTTCGTCCATTACGGGGAGCGGGCGCTCGGCGGCGCGGGGCTGGTGTTCACGGAGATGACCTGCGTCTCGCCCGAAGGCAGAATCAGCCCCGGCTGCACTGGTATGTGGAACGCCGATCATGTTGCAGCGTGGAAGCGGATCGTCGATTTCGTGCACGCCAACTCCAAGGCGAAGATCTGCCTGCAGCTCGGCCATTCAGGCGGCAAGGGTTCGACGCGGGTAGGATGGGAAGGCAACGATGTCCCGCTCGAGGACGACAATTGGCCGGTGATGAGCGCGAGCGACGTGCCTTGGTCGCCGGTCAACCAAGTGCCAAGGCCGATGACGCGCGCCGACATGGACACGGTGCGCGACCAGTTCGTCGCCGCGGTGCGCATGGCGCTGGAGTGCGGCTTCGACATGGTCGAGCTGCACGCAGCGCACGGCTATCTCCTGTCGAGCTTCATCACGCCGCTGCAGAACACACGAACCGACGAATATGGCGGCTCGCTGGAGAATCGCCTGCGCTATCCGCTCGAAGTCTTCGCGGCGATGCGTGCAGCGTGGCCGAGCGATCGGCCGATGTCGGTTCGAATCTCGGCGACCGATTGGGCCGGAGAGGACGGGATCACGCCGCAGGACTCAGTGCAAATCGGCGAAGCGTTCGCCCGCGAAGGCGCGGACCTGATCGATGTCTCGGCGGGGCAGACCTGGGTGGATCAGCAACCGGTCTATGGCCGCATGTTCCAGACGCCGTTCAGCGACCGCGTCCGCAACGAAGCCCGCCTAGCGACCATGGCCGTCGGCAACATCTACGAGCCCGACCACGCCAATTCGATTCTCGCGGCAGGCCGAGCGGACCTCGTCGCGCTTGCGAGACCGCATCTGGTGGACCCCTTCTGGACCCTCCGCGCCGCCGCCTACCTAGACTATCGCGACGTCCATTGTCCGCCGCAGTATCTAAACGGCCTCAGTCAGCTGGCGCGAAACCTGAAAAGAGAAGCGGAGGCCGCTGCGGCGCTGCGCGTTTGACGCCACTGCGGGAAGCTACAGCGCCACCGCCTCGGCGAAGAGCCCGCCCGCGTCGGTGCCCGCGACCCAGCGGATCACGCCCTTCACCGGCGGCATCTTCGGGAGCTCGAGGGAAATTTCGCAGCCGGGCTCTAGCGGGCATGCCGATCGCAGCCGGAATCCCCTGCCCGACAGATTGACGATCCTGGCACCGAACTGGCCTTCGGTGCAGCGCACGAGCACGTCGAAACTGGCATCGATCCGAGCCGGACGCGGCACGAACTCACGCCGTTCAAATTTGCCTTCGAACATCATCCCCCGTCGACTCCTTACAAGGAGGAAGCCGATCGACGCGGGCGCCCCGCCGCCCGCGCGAAAGGCTTCGATGTCGTGGCGTGTCCAGCCGCCACCGTGGTCTCACCGAAAGCAGATTAAGCGAGGTTAATTCACCGCCGGATGAACAACCGCGGTTGTCGCGGGATTTACCATGAGCGCAAACAAAAGCGGCGGCCGAGGCCGCCGCCCGATTGGGGTGTAACTTGCGCTATCTGCTGGAGCTCGAGCTCGAGCGGGTGCCGCGGCTCTTCGAGCTCTTGCGCCCTGCCGAGCTGGTGCTGCGGTCGCTGCCATGCATTCCGTGGCTCCAGTTGCTGCTGCTCTTTCGACCACTGTTCTTGGGCATGATTTTCGTCCTTTCGTTGCAATCCCTTGGCGGGGATGGAGTTTAAACGCTCAGGTCGGCCGCAAGAGCGCGGATTCACCCCCCATCGGTCTCGGTTCGTCCGGAAAGGCAGCCTATCATTCGAGCGATTCAGCCCATTCTTTTGCTTTCTCGGCAGCGTTCAGCTCGCGGATTAGCGCGTCGACGCTGCGCGTCAGCTCGGACAGGAAGCTGATCTCGTGCCGCGCGCCGCGATAGCTTTCCGCCATCAGGATCGCGTCGATGAGGATCGGCACGACGAGGCTTTCGGGGTCGTCGACCTGCTCGAGCGCGCGAAGCTTCGCCAGCGCCTTGCGCCGCGCGGCAAGCGGATCCGAAAGCGCCTCCGTCCGTCCAATGCACCAAGCCATTTCCCACCTCCCGCAATTGCTCGCAGGATATGTCATCGCCGCTGCGGCGGAAGCGGCGCTCGGCGCAGCCGTGGAACAGCTCGGCGCTAACAGCAGTGAAGTGGAAGTCATTTGCGCACCGCGACTGCGCGGCTATCAGCTTCAGCCGGAGGTCAGCCTTGCTCAGGCGAATTGCTGTTGCGGCCGCACTGTCCGTTTCGCTGAACTGCTGCGCTCGGCCGCAGCCCTCGACCGACACCGTGTTCGTCTCCAACGAAGCCGGCTACGTCTCCATGGTTGATGGCGCAAGCGGCCACGCCGAAGGACAGCTCGCGACCGGCGCTCGCCCGCGTGGGATGGCCCTCTCCCCAGACGGCAGGATCTTGTACGTCGCGGCGAGCGACGCAAACCACATCGAAGCATGGGACGTGAGCTCGCACCGGCGGCTCGCGCTCTACAACTCCGGCGCCGATCCGGAGCGCTTCGCCGTCAGCCCCGACGGGTCGACGCTCACCATTGCCAACGAGGACCACAGCGCCGTCTCCTTTCTAGACCTCAAGAGCGGCCGGATCACGCATGAAGTGCCGGTCGGGCCCGAGCCCGAAGGCGTGGGGGTCAGTCCCAACGGAAAGCTCGTCGTCGCCACTTCCGAAGTCGCGAACCTCGCCCATTTCATCGACGCGAGCACGGGCAAGCTCCTCGACAGCGTTCCCGTCGGCAGCCGCCCCCGTTTCGCCCTCTTCCTCAACCACGGCAAAACTGTCTGGGTCTCGTCCGAGCAGCGCGGAACGATCAGTATCTTCGACGCCGCGAGCCACCGGATCGTGCGCACCATCGACCTCACCAAGAGCTTCAACATCACCGAGCCGGTGCAGGCGATCGAGATGCGCGCCACGCATGACGAAAGACGAGTGTTCGTCGCCATGGGCCGTTCCAACCGCGTCGCCGAGATCGATCCCGCAACCGACTCGGTCGTCCGGTCCTTCCCGACTGGCGAACGCACCTGGGGCATCGGCCTCTCTCCCGACGAGACCCGCCTCTATGCAGCGAGCGGGCTCTCGGGCACGCTGACGATCATCGATATCGTACACAACAAGGTGCTGAAGACGGTGGCGCTCGGCGGAAGGCCGTGGGGCGCGATCGCGGCGCGCAAATGAGGAAGCTGCTGGCGATCATCGCGGCCGCTGTCCTGCTCGGCTCGTGCAACCTCATTCCCGAGCGCAAGCTCACCGCCTGCGCGGACCCGAACAACCTCCCCTTCTCCAACAAGGCGGGGCAGGGCTTCGAGAACAAGCTTGCCGAGATGATCGCGTCCGACCTCCACGCGAAGCTCGATTATGTCTGGTGGGCGCAGAGGCGCGGCTATGTCCGCAACACGCTCAACGAGCGCAAATGCGATTTCTGGCCAGGGATCGGAAGCAACGTCGAAATGGTCGCGACGAGCCGGCCTTACTACCGATCGACCTACATGTTCGTCAGTCGCGCGAGCGAGAAGCTGAACGGTCTGACGCTCGACGACCCGCGGCTGAAGACGTTGAAGATCGGCGTCCAGATGGTCGGCAACGACGCGACCAACACGCCGCCGGCGCACGCACTTTCGAGCCGCGGCATCATCGGCAACGTGCGCGGCTACATGCTCTACGGCGATTATTCGAAGCCGAACCCGCCGGCCGAGATCGTTCGCGCGGTCGAACGCGGCGACGTCGACGTGGCGCTCGTCTGGGGTCCGCTCGCCGGCTATTTCGCCGCCCGGTCGCCGGTGCCGCTACGGCTGGAGCCGGTGACCCCGTGGATGGCCGACATGCAGTGGCCGATGCAGTTCGACATCTCGGTCGGCGTCCAGAACGGCAATGAGAAGCTGTTGAAAGACATCGACCAGATTCTCACCCGCCGCGCCGGCGACATTCGCAAACTGCTCGCCGCCTATCATGTGCCGGTGGTTCAGGGCGGCGGCTGAGCATCGTCGGAGACGGAGGCTGCCGGTCGAGACACTCAGTGGCACGCACCCCCGCCGGGCCAGCCAGTCCAGCCAGGACCATGAACGAAGCGGCCGGGCTTCGCGCCGGTATGCTTGCCGTTGCTCAAGACCTGAACGCCGTTGATGAAAACGTCGTTGACGCCGGTCGCCAGCTGGTCCGGCTTGGGATAAGTCGAATGGTCCTGGATCGTCGCCGGGTCGAACACGACGACGTCGGCATAATAGCCCGGCTTCAACGAGCCGCGTTGCCTGATCCGGATGTTGCTTGCCGGAAGCGAGGTGAGGCGCCGGACGGCGTCTTGCAGCGTGGTCGCGTGCTCGTCGCGGACGTAATGGCCGAGCAGGCGCGCGACATTGCCGTACGCGCGCGGATGCGATTGCGACTTGAGGAACACGCCCTCGGGTGCGGGCGAGGCCTCGTCCGAGCCGAAGCTCATCCAGGGAAGCGCAACCTCGCGCTTCAGATTGTCCTCGTTCATGATGAAATAGACGGTGCCGACGCGGCTATCGTCCTCGACCACCAGGTCCATCGCCGTTTCCTCGGGACTCTTGCCGCGCATTTTGGCAACCTCGGCCAGGGTTTTGCCCGTCAGCGGTTTCAGTTTCGGGTTCTTGAACGCGACCAGAAGCACGTTCTGCGGCCCGCCGGATAGCAGCAGCAGATTTTCCCAGTCGTTCGACGGCGTGCGCATTTCCCTGATCAGCCGTGCACGAACCGCCGGGTCCTTCAGCCGGTTTTCCCAAGCTTCGAGCCCACCGGACTGGACCCACGGCGGCATGGTGGCGTCGAGGCCGGTCGCCCCTGCGGTGTAGGTGTACATGTTTGCGCTGATCCGCTGGCCCGAAGCGCGCGCGGCGTTGACCTTGGCGATTGCTGCGTCGAGCTTGCCCCAGTTGGGCTTCCCCGCCTGTTTGAAATGGTAGATTTCCGCCGGAGCGCCGGAATCGCGGCTGATCTTCACCAACTCGTCGATGGCTTCGAGTAGCTTGTTGCCCTCCGAACGCATGTGACTGATGTACATGCCGCCGCACTTGCCCGCCTCGCTGACCAGCGCCGTCAGCTCGGGGGTCTCGGCATAAGTCGCAGGCGAGTAGATCAGCGCCGATCCGACGCCGAGCGCACCTTCCTTCATCGCCTGGCGCACCAGCGCGCGCATGCGCGTGAGCTGCGCTGGCGTCGGGTCAACATCCTTTTCGCCGAGCTCGTGCACCCGCACCGTCGTTGCGCCGACGAATGAGGCGACGTTCGGAGTGACGCCCTTGTTCTGCAGATATTGGAGGTACTGGCCGAGGGTCGTCCACTTGATCGGATATTTGATGTCGCCCTCCCGCTTTAGCGCGAGCTGCTTCATCCGCGGCGTGAGCGGACCCATCGAATCGCCTTCGCCGAAGACCTCGAGAGTCACGCCCTGGTAGGTGTCGCTCATTCCGCGCCCGTCGACGATCAGGCTCTCCACTGCCCAGCTGAGCATATTGATGAAGCCTGGCGACACCGCCTTGCCCGTCGCGTCGATCACGCGCGTGGCGCGGCCCGGCGCGTGGGGACCGACGTAGACGATCTTGTCCCCTTTGAGGCCGACATCGCCGACGTATGGCGCGCCGCCCGAGCCGTCGTAAATCGTGCCGCCGTGGATGAGCACGCTGTAGCTCGCGCGAACCGGAGCGGCAGAGGTTGCAAACAGGGCCGCGAGGGCCAGGACGAACGTTGAACTTCTCTTCACTTCCTCATCCTCCCCAAAAACCGCCACGCTTGGTGATTGCGACTGATCACTGCTCTTTTGCGGGGGTGAACAAAAGGTCCTGATAATCCCAGCTGAAATCGGCGGTTGGCGAGACCGGCTTCATCGTCACTCGGTCGACCTTGCCGTTCTCGTCGACAGAGAAAGTGACGTAAGCCGGTTCGACCCAATTGAGCGCCGGGTGAGTTTTGAACGTGTCGTACTGATAATGGGTGAGCGGCCCTTCCATTCCCCTCGAGTGCGGGAATGAGATGGCAAGGCCGTTGCCCGACTGGCGTACCTTGATCGTCCCGTACCACGGATCCGTATAGTCACCGGCATAGCGCTCCAGCGGAAGCGAGGGGGCGACTTGCGCCGGGGTCGCCTCGGCCGTCTGGACCTCCTTCGCCGCCATGGTGAGGCGGGAGAGCTTGAAATTGTGGAACTTCTCCGGCCAGTCGCTCCGCGGATAGCCGAGATAATAATCGAGGAGCTCGTCGCGAAGCCCGAGGATGATCTCGCCGTCTTCGCTATTGGCCGCGATGAAGATGCCGACGTTCTTGCCTGGCAGGAGTGCAATGGTCGCCTGTGAACCGAGCACGGCGCCGTCATGTGCTATGACCTTAGCGCCGCGATAATCTTCGATGTCCCATCCAAGGGCATAGAGGCTGAAGTTAGGCTCGGTGACGGCGAACTCCGGCGGGAAATGCCGGATCGGCTGGATCACCTCGGGAGTCCACATCTGCTTCGACTGCTCCTCGGAAAAGAGGCGCTGGTCGCTGCCCGGGATCTTACCGTGTCCGAGCTGAGTCAGGAGCCACCGGCTCATGTCGTTTGCGCTGATCGCGAGTCCGCCGGCCGGGGCCGCGTTCTGGGCAATGGTCGCATTCTCGTCGAGCGGGCTTTGCGCACCCATTCCGTGAACAGGGCCGCTGTTGCGGCTGTGCGGACGGGCGTGGTTGGGGTTAGCCTGGAACTCCGCATCGGTATCCGTCGAATGGTTCATCCCGAGGGGGCGGAACACATGGTCGTGGATGTAGCGCTCCCAACTCTCGCCGCTGACCTCCTCGATGAGTTGTCCGGCAGCCATGTAGAGGATGTTGTCATAGGCATAGCCGCTGCGGAAACTCGTCGCCGGCTTCAGGTAGCGGATTCGGCGGACCGTCTCCTTCCTGGTAAGATCGCTGTTGGGGAGGAAGAGGAGGTCGCCCTCACCCAGGCCGAGGCCGCTGCGGTGAACAAGAAGGTCGCGGATTGTCATCTCGCGAGTGACCCACGGATCCCACATTCGGAAATCGGGCATGTGGTCGATCACTCGATCGTCCCACTTGATCTTGCCTTCGTCGACCAGCGTCGCGAGCGCCGCATTGGTGAACGCCTTGCCGGTCGACCCGGTAAAAAAGATCGTGTCGGCATCGACGGGCCGGTTGGTCGTGATGTCGCGGACACCCCAGCCGTGGGCGAGCGTCACCTTGCCGTCCTCCACGATCGTGATGGTGACTCCCGGTACGCCGAATTGCTTGCGCAGTTGCTCGACGCGCTGCTCGAACCCCGCCGGCGGCGCTGCGGCCGCAGTCGCCGCCGCGGAGATCAATGCCATGGCCGTGACCGTGCGAACGATACGCTTGAGCATGAGCTTACTCCTGGACCGGAAATGGTTGCGGCTGTCGTGCACTTGAGCCGGGCCAGCGCCAGAGCTTCCATACGCCGACAGTGATGAGCGGAAGGATGAAGGTCGCGAGCAGGATGTAGGCGAGCGCACGATAGCCAGTGGCGATCAGCGCGACGAGGCCGAAGCGGCTTGCGAGGAACATGCATCCAACCAGGACGACGACCGCGATTCCGAGACGCTGCGCGTGCGTCAGCTCCTTGGCCGTGCGAGTCACCCACGCGCGATCGAGCCGCTCGTTGATCGCATGGACCGAGCTGGTCCCACTTTCGAGTAGCGCGGAGAAGATCATTGCTTGGAAGAGCACATGGAATGCGGGGATACCGATGCGCTGAAGCAGGAAGTCCGACGGGAGGGTCGCGCTCTGCACTTCGGGATAGAAGGCAGCCATCGGGATGAAGAACAGCAGCGCCGGGATCATTGTCAGCGGCCCCGCCAGGGTTCCGGCGATCACCGCGTCGCGGTCGCTCAGCAGGTGCCGGAGCACCGGCAGGATCACGACGGCGCCGATGATGTTGTAACCGAAATACGTGATGCCCGAGAGCGCCCATCCGGATGTTTGCGGATGAGCAGCGAACGCGCCGGGCACGAGGCTGCCGAACCTCCACAGCGCAAGCACGATGAACAGCGCATAGACCCCGTAGAGCAGGTATGAGACGTCGCGGAACAGCGCTTCCACGGCCTTGTTGCCGAAGGCGACCACGCCGGCGATCAGCGCCGCGAGCAAAACCGTGCCGACCCACAGCGGCGCTCCGAATGCGTTGCCGATTGCTCCTGCGGCGGCACCGTAAACGGCCAGGATGAGCACCACGAAGATTAGATAGGCGAACTCGAAGATATGCCAGGCGCGGCCGAGCAACTGCTTGAAGAAGCTTTTGTAG
>JABFXK010000198.1 GCA_013361785.1 Sphingomonas sp. | reverse complement strand
ACCCGCCCGGCCTGGGTGCTGATGCACCGGCTGCCTGCCTTCCGCGACGTCTTCCGCGATCCGCTGCCGACCGCGGAATTCATGGAAGATCGCCTCGTCAACATACCGAGCAGCGTGGTGGTCACTTGAAGCTTGTCCTGATCGGCGGCGGCGGCCATGCCCGGGTGGCGACGGATGTCGCGTGTGCCGCCGCATTCCAGGTCATCGGCGTGCTGACGCTGGAGGGCACCGTTGCGGCCCCGGGCTTGCACCGACTGGGCGATGATCGCTGGGCCGAGAACGCCGCTGAGGATATCGCTTTCCACATCGCCGTAGGTGGCAACAGGCGCGCGTATCTGTTTGAGCGACTTGCCGCCGCTGGCCGCCGCCTCCCGGCTCTAATCTCGCCCACGAGCTTCGTTAGCCCTTCCGCCATCATCGGTGACGGCGCGCTCGTTGTTCACCAGGCGACAGTGAATGCCGGCGCCTCGGTCGGACGCAATGCTATCGTCAACACAGCCGCGACGATAGAGCACGATTGCTCGGTCGGAGACCACAGCCACATCGCCCCGGGGGCGGTGCTTGCCGGAGGGGTCCACGTCGGTGAGCGCAGCCTCGTCGGCACGCGCGCCGTGGTCCTCCCCGGGCTCGTGATCGGCGACGATGTGACCATCGGGGCGGGCGCCGTCGTCACGCGCCCCATCCCGTCTTGCGGCGGCATCTGGTACGGCAATCCCGCCAGGAGGCAGGAATGACGCCTTGGAGCGACGACAGGATTTTTCTCATCGCGGAGGCGGGGGTCAATCATAACGGCAGCGTGGACCGAGCGCTGGCGATGGTGGACCTCGCTGCCGACTGCGGCGCTGACGCCGTCAAGTTCCAGACCTTCCGCGCCGAAGCGCTCGCAACAGCCGATGCCCGCATGGCCGCCTATCAGGAGAGGAACATTGGGGCGCTCTCCTCGCAGCTGGAGATGCTGCGCGCGCTCCAGCTCCCGCCGGAGGCATATTACAAGCTGAGAAAGCGGGCAGGGGAACGCGGCATCATCTTCTTCTCCACGGCTTTCGATTCCCAGAGTGTTGCCTTCCTGGAGAGGATGGGCCAGCCCTTGTGGAAGGTCCCCTCGGGCGAGATCACCAATTATCCCTATCTTATGAGCATCGCTGCCTTGGGGCAGCCAACGATCCTTTCGACCGGAATGGCTACCCTTGCGGAGGTCGCGGGCGCGGTGGAGGCACTGGAAGCCGCAGGGCTCGATCGCGCGTCACTCTGCATCCTGCACTGCACCACCGAGTATCCCGCGCCGCCCGAAGAGGTGAACCTGCGCGCCATGCCGCTGCTAGGTGCGGCGTTTGGCTGCGCCTATGGTTATTCCGACCACACGTTGGGGACGGCCGTCTCGACCGCCGCCGTCGCCCTCGGCGCGAAGGTGATCGAAAAGCATTTCACGCTAGACAAGGCGCTGCCGGGCCCTGACCACCGTGCCTCCCTTTCGCCAGCCGAGCTCGCGGAATGGGCGCGCTGTATCCGAATTGCCTCGCAGGCACTCGGCAGCAGCGTCAAGCACCCTGGCACCTCCGAAGAACGCAATAGGGCAGTCGCGCGAAAGTATCTCGTGGCTGCGCGCCCGATCGCGGCCGGGGATATCTTTTCAGAGGAGAACCTGGCAGTGAAGCGGGCGGGCCGCGGCCTTTCGCCGATGCTTTGGCCGCAAGTCCTCGGCACCACAGCGCGGCGCGCCTTCGTGCTCGACGAGCCGATCGAACTGTGAAGGCGCGGCTCGCGGTGGCGACGGGTACTCGTGCCGAGTATGGCATCTTCCGGCCGCTCCTGCGCGCTTTCGAGCGGCGTGGATGGCCCTTCCGACTGTACGTCACTGGCAGCCATCTGTCGCCGCTCCACGGCCTCACCGTTCACGAGATCGAGGACGACGGCTTCACGATCGACGCTCGCATCGACCTCCAGATGGACTCCGATGCGGCCACTGCCGTGTGCCGGTCCATGGGGTTGGCTGCCGCCGGATTCGGTGAGGTGCTGGAGCGCGACAGGCCTGACTTGCTCTTCCTGCTCGGCGACCGCTACGAGGCTTTGGCAATTGCCGCCGCCGCCGAGTTGACGCGCGTGCCGGTCGCCCATGTCCACGGCGGCGAGCGCAGCGAGGGGGCCGTGGACGAGGCATTCCGGCATGCGATCACCAAAATGAGCTCGGTCCATTTCGTCGCAACCGAAGCCTACCGGCGCCGCGTCCTCCAGTTAGGCGAGGACCCGAGCGCGGTGCACAATGTCGGCGCACTTGGCCTCGACAACCTCGCGTCGACCGACTGGATCGACCGCGACGTGCTCCAGAAAGAGCTTGGCTTCCGATTCCGTGGCACGAACCTGGTCGTCACCCAGCACCCGTTGACCACCGACCCAGAGCGCTCCCATGCCGACGCCGTAGCGCTCCTGGAGGCTCTCGAGTGCTTCCCGGATGTCGGGCTCGTCTTCAGCGCGCCGAACGCGGATGTCGGTCGCGGGACGTTGGCGGAGCTGATTGCAGCCTTCGTCGGGCGGCACGCGGACCGCGCCACGGTCGCGTCATCTCTGGGGACGCGCCGCTATTTTAGCCTGCTCCGGGTGGTGGATGCGGTCGTCGGAAACTCATCCAGCGGACTAATCGAAGCACCGTCCTTCGGCATCCCGACCATCGACGTCGGTGACCGACAGAAGGGCCGGATTGCCGGACCCAGCGTCGTTCACAGCGCGGGGGAGCCGACCGCCATCGCACATGCGATTGAGTGCGCCTTGTCGCGCACCTTCCGCGAGGCGGCCCGCAACAACAGCAACCCCTACGGCAGCGGGAATACGGCCGGGGCGATCTGCGCCATTCTTGAGGGGCTCGACTTTCCGCTGCCAAAACAAAAAGCATTCCACGATCTTGCCGCGGGGGGTTTTGGCGAGCCCACCGTTGCAGCGCCGGGCGCCCTGCTCTAAGCGCACGGCTGCGGCTGCGGCTGCGGCTGCGGCTGCGGCTGCCGCTGCGGCGGGGGAAGGCCGCCAACGTCTGGCGAAAAGACTTGGCGCGCGGGCGTCACGCCCGTTCGTGACGTGAAGGTTTGTTTCGATGAAGGACTGGCGTAAAGCAGAAGTTTCGATCGACGCGACGCTGCGGGGCGTGATGCGTCAGATCGATGCGGCATCGCTGCAGATTGCCTTGGTGGTCGACGCCGACGAGCACCTCGTCGGCACCGTCACCGACGGGGACCTTCGGCGTGGTATCCTGCGCGGCGCTTCCCTCGATGATCCGGTAACGAAGGTTATGAATCGTGAGCCTACCACCGTCGTGTTGGGCGAGGATCCTGCGGCGATCCTGGGGTTGATGAGGACGGCGAAGCTTCGGCACGTGCCCGTGACGGACCACGGACGGCTCGTCGGGCTTGAGACGCTTGAGGAGCTGATCAGCGCGCCCGAGCGCAATAATCCGGTGGTGATCATGGCAGGCGGCCGTGGCACGCGCCTCTTGCCGCTCACGGCGGACAGGCCCAAGCCGATGCTCCCGGTGGCTGGGCGGCCCATCCTCGAACATGCCCTGGTCGGACTGGCTGAGCAGGGATTCCGGGACTTCCACATTGCCGTCAATTATCTCGGGGACATGGTGGAAGAGCATTTCGGCGACGGATCGCGATGGAACGTGAGCATCTCCTACCTGAGAGAGACGCAGCCTCTGGGTACCGCGGGTGCGCTCTCCCTTCTATCGGCGGAGCCTACTGAGCCGCTTCTTGTGATGAACGGCGACATCCTCACGAAACTGAACTTCGTTCAACTCATGGAAGCGCACGAGCAGGGCCGGGACGCGGCGACAATGTGCGTCCGGCAGTATGACCATCAGATCCCGTTCGGCGTTACTCTTATCGAAGAAGACCGGCTCGTTGCCCTCGAGGAGAAGCCAACCATCCGCAATTTCGTCAGCGCCGGTATCTACGTCGTTCAGCCCGATGTCGTTCACCGCGTGCCGGCGGGCCGATTTTTCGACATGCCGCAGCTGCTCAACGGCCTCATCGCCGACGGGCGGCGGGTGCAAGTGTTCCCGATTACTGAATATTGGCTGGACGTCGGTCGCCACGATGACATGCACCGCGCGCTCGGCGACTTCGAGGAACTTGCGGAATGATCGAGGGCAAGTCCGTCGTGGCGATCGTCCCGGCGCGGCGGGGCTCAAAAGGTCTTCCACTCAAGAACATTCGTCCGCTTGGCGGAAAGCCACTCCTCGCTTGGCCTATTGCGGCCGCGAAGGCATCGCGCTATGTCGACCGCGTCATCATCTCGACTGATTGCCCGGAGTTCGCGGCGATCGGGGTCGAGGCGGGCGCCGACGCGCCTTTCCTGCGGCCACGTGAGCTTGCGACCGACACCGCGACGAGCGTCTCGCTCGTCCTGCACGCGCTCGAGACGCTTGCCGCAGCCGGCGAGAGCTATGGTTATGTTGTTCTGCTGGAGCCTACCTCGCCGCTTACCGAAGGCGACGACGTCGACGGGGCTCTGGAGACGCTGGGTTGCCAGCGTGGCGTCGCCGATGCGATCGTAGGGGTGTCCTCATTGGCCGCCGCACATCCCGCATTTGCGGTCAGGATCACCGGAGCCGGGCTGCTGCGGCCGCTGACTGATGGAACATTCCAGGCGTTGCCACGGAGGCAGGATGTGGAGAACCTTTACGCTTTGGATGGAAGCCTCTATATCTCTGACACCAAAGCGCTAATTCAGAAAAACAGCTTCTACCACGACCGAACGCTGGCCTTCGTGACTCCCCGTTGGAAGGCATTCGAAGTGGACGATCTGGTAGACTTCATCTGCATTGAAGCGATCATTGCAAATCGAAACCGAATCATGCTCGCCGAAGCTTAAGGAGCTCCTGTTGGCGACGGAGGACATATGAAGAAGTGCACTAGGTGCCTAGTCCCGGAAACGGTTGACACAATCTCATTCGATGAGAAGGGCGTCTGCAGTGTCTGCCGCCAAGTCGAGGTAAAGGAAGACAAGATCGATTGGGACGTTCGATTCGAACAGCTCGAAGCCATAATAGCGGAGTACAAGGGGTGCGGCCTTTACGACTGTATAGTACCGTACTCCGGTGGAAAAGATAGCGTGTTTCAGCTTTATTATATTGTCCGTGAACTCAAGCTCAAACCTCTCGTCGTACGTTTTAACCATTGGGGCTATCGCCCTCTGGTCGAAGAAAACAACACGAAGGTGTTTAAGCAACTAGGCGTTGACGTCGTCGAATTCACCCCGAACTTTCACGTGGTACGCGAGCTCATGCTAGAGAGCTTCAAGCGTAGGGGCGACTTCTGCTGGCACTGTCACACCGGCATCTACGCGGGGGTGATGCACATGGCTATCAGGTTCGAGGTGCCGCTCCTCTTCTGGGGCGAGAGCACCGCCGAATATCATAGCTGGTATACGTTCGAGGAGATGGAGGAGGTTGACGAGAAGCGATTCAACCGCCTCATGAATCAAGGCATTACGGCGGACGACATGTACGAGTTTTTGCAAGGGCGCGTCGACCGCCGAGACCTTTGGATGTTCGACTATCCCAAGCGGAAGGATCTGATGCGGCTGAAAGTCCGCTCGATTTGCCTTGGCAATTACATAAAGTGGGACACGAAGGCGAATGTCGCCGTGATCAAGGAGAAGCTCGGCTGGAAGGGGCAGCAAGTCGAAGGGGTCCCCCCTGAATATGATTATGAGAAGATCGAGTGTGCCTTCCAAGGCATGCGCGACTATTCAAAGTTCGTGAAGCGGGGTTATGGCCGATCGAACCACCTACTCTCGATCGACATTCGCAACGGGCGCAAGTCCCGCGACGAGGCGGAGGAGATCGAGTATAAGCATGACGGTAAGCGGCCTGCCTCGTTCAACTGGTTCCTCGACATCATGAAGATGAGCGAGGAAGAATATTACGAGATCCTGAAGCCTCACCAGGTATATCCATGGCAGTTCGACGCGGCGCAGGTCCAGCCTGGCGAACCAACCCCAGACTTCGACCAGTGGGACCGGACCGACCTCAATGAGGTCCCGCTGGGGCCGGACCAGCGGTAAGGGCGATGATCGCGATCATCGATTACGGCATGGGTAACGTGCGTTCGCTGATGAACGCCTTTGCCTACATCGGTCAGGACGCGATCGTAACCCGCGACCTCTATGAACTCGAGCAGGCGGACCGGCTCGTGTTGCCCGGCGTTGGGGCGTTCGGAGCAGCGATGGCCGCGATCCGAGCGAATGAGCTTCAACGCCCGCTGAACCGGCTCGCGCTAGAGGTCCGCAAGCCGATCCTCGGAGTCTGCCTCGGGATGCAACTATTTGCCCGATCAAGCCTCGAACATGGCGAGCATGAGGGCCTCGGTTGGCTCGATGCAGAGGTCGTGCCGCTCGAGGTGCTGCCGCCGGCCAAGGTGCCACACGTCGGCTGGAACGTCTTGCGTTTCGAGCCCGACGATTGGCTGTTCCGCGGCATCCCCAGCGCGCACAGCGACGTTTATTTCGTGCACAGCTTCCACATGCTGTGCCGCGACACCGCCGACCGGGTAGCGACGACAGACCATGGTGGCGAGATTACGGCAGTAGTGCGCCGGGCGAATCTCGTTGCGGCGCAGTTCCATCCCGAGAAGAGCCAGGACAACGGGCTGCAGATCCTGCAGAACTGGATCGCGCGCGATTTCGCGTGCTGAAGAAGAGGATCATACCGAAATTCCTTGTCCGGGGCGGTAAGCTCGTGAAGGCCGTCCGCTTCTTCGAGAATGTGCGCGAGGCGGGCAATGCCGTGTCGACTGCCAAAGTTTACGACAGCTACGGAGTCGACGAGATGATTTTCGTCGACATCGATGCGACCCCCGAGGGACGCGTGATCACGGGGTCGATCATCGAGCGGGTGTCGGAAGAAGTGTTCATGCCCTTTACGGTCGGGGGCGGGATCAGGGAGCTCGTCCACATCGAGCGGCTCTTACAGTCGGGTGCCGACAAGGTGTCGATCAACAGCGCCGCGATCGATCAGCCGACCTTCGTCAGGAACGCCGCCTCGCGTTTTGGAGACCAGTGCATCGTCGTCTCAGTCGACTATCGCGAGGAGGAGGGCAAGAGAACCGTCTACGGCCGGTGCGGGCGGGCTCGCACGCAATTTGACCCCCTCACCTGGGCACAACGAATGCAGGATGCACATGCGGGCGAGGTGATGCTGACTTCGATCGATAGGGACGGCGCGATGAGGGGCTACGACCTGGAGCTGATCCACGCGCTGTCGCAGAAACTCGACATACCGCTCATCGCGTCGAGCGGCGCCGGCAGCCTCGCGCATTGCATGGAGGCACTCGAGGCGGGGGCATCAGCGGTGACGATCTCGTCCATGTTCATTTTCACGGACCACAGCCCCATCAAGGTCCGCAGCTATCTCGCCAGCAATGGGGTCAACGTGCGCAGCCAGAAGGGGAGCCGGAGTTGAGCTTCGCCCCGTACATCGAACCGGGACAGGCCGGCCGGTGAAACGTATTCTCATCGCCTCTGCAAATCCTTGGTCCTTTTCGATGGCCGTCGAGAGGCACATCGCGCGGAGCCATTCCGAGGCGCAGGTGGACCTTCTCGATCTCTTCGTGCTTACTGCCGCTCCGTCTCCGCATTGGCGGCGCCGTGACGTGCTCACGGAACGGCTGAACAGGAAGGTCGCCCGCTTCGTGCGGCCGCTCGTGAACGGACGCGAGATCACCGGCGACATTCGCTTGATGTCAGGAGCTATACCGCACCTGCCGGACGATCTGCGACAGCTCCGCGGCTACCGCACAGGGTCAGCGCGCACCGGGCTCGCGGTTCTGAGCTCGGTCACCAGTCTGACGACGGTGCAGGAGCCCGGCTCACGCTCAGAATATGGCGGCGCACTTCCCCGCGCGTGGCTATCGGCGCACCTCGCGGCGCAGACAGGCGAGGCCGTCCGACGTTTCGGTTACGACGAGATCTACACGTTCAACGGCCGCGCATGCTATTCTCGCCCATTCTGCGACCTGCTGGATCAGGACAGTCGCGTCTTCCGCTACGAACAGGGTGGCTCCGGCAATACGTTCGTCATGGCAGATCGCTCCATCCATTGCCCGAAGGTGACGGCGGAGCTAGTGCGGGCAAGCCAGTTCGACGCCGCCACCGGTGAGGCCTTTTACCGGGACCGGCTGCGGAAGGCGGCGGTCGACCCGGTGAACTTCTATACGTCCGGGCAGGTAGATGGACTTCTACCGGAAAACGTCGCGGCCGGAGACTTCCTCGCCTTCTTCACGTCGTCATCGGACGAATTCGCCGCCGTATCGGACGATGTCAATTTCGGGGAGTTCGCGAACCAATTCGAGGCGGCGATGGCCATGGCGGAGGTGGCCCGGACCGCCGGCAGGCGGCTCGTCCTAAGGTTGCACCCGCACCTTCGCTACAAACATCCTTCGTGGGTACGTGAATGGGATTTCGAGCGTCTGCGTCAGCTTGGCACAATGGTCGTCCGGCCGGAAGATCCGTACGACAGTTACGCTCTCGCCGCTGCCGCACACTGCGTGTTCACCTGCGGATCGACGGTGGGGCTCGAGTGCAGCTTCCGGGGCATTCCTAACGCCGATGTCGGCCGCTGGGTGGGCTCGTACATCGGTGCCATGTATGCTGTGACGAATCCGTGGGAGATCGCCCAGTTCGTCGCTCGCCCGATCCTGCCGCCGACGGCGCGGGAAGGCGCCCTCCGCTACGGCTCCTACACCCGGCTTGCCGGAACGAGCTTGCCTGAGCTCGACGTCGGCTCGCACCCCTATTACGCGCGTATTGACGGGCGGATCGTAGATCCCGTCCGATGTGCACTGCAGAGGGCGCGCGACGCCGTGCGCCGCTCATCGGTTCGCGAGACGGGCGGCATGGTCGGTGGGAAGATCGTCATGGACCCGACGATCGAAGCGCGTCTGCGCGCGATAGCCGACGGCGGCGCCTCCGCTCAAACGCACCGCGAGGCGGCCGGATGACCGTGCGCTTCGTCTGCTCGCTTGAGGCGGAAGCGCTGGCTCGGCTCGCCGCGACGCAGGCGAACAACCTGTTTCCTGACGCCGACCGTGCCCGCGCGGAAGACCTCGCCACCGCGGTCGCTGGCGCTCTGGCGCGGCTGGAGCACTGCTTCTCGAAAGTCGGCAACAAATACTTCTTCGACGGGAGCCAGGCGCGCTTCGACCACCTCCACGGCGACCAGTATGCGATGTGGCTTTATTTTCTTGCGAACGAAGCGTTCAGGCAGGGGGCGCCGGCGAGCCTATGTAAGAAGCTTTTCCTCCTCAACAAAACGCTCCACGGCTGCGACATCTTCTACGAGGTGGAGTTGCCGAGCGTCTTCCTGCTGGTTCATCCCTTGGGGACCGTGCTCGGCCGGGCGCGCTACAGCGACTATTTCGTAGCCTACCAGCGCTGCGGCGTTGGCAGCAATCGGGACTCCTATCCCAGCTTCGGGGAGCATGTGACGCTTCGGCCCGGAAGCGCCGTCCTCGGCTCCTGCCGGATCGGCCACTACTGCCAAATCGCGGCCGAGTCGCTGATCATGAATCGGGACCTGCCTGACCACAGTCTCTATATCGGCAACCCCCAAGCCGCGACAATCAAGCGCCAAGAGGCCGCTTATCCTCTCTGGCGGATGGGTGCTGGATGAGGAGGTCCTGCCCGCGCGGCCCCAAAATGAAACACACGGCGCGGTTATTGGGGAGTCGCGCGGACACGTCGGCTCTGGATTTCGAGTAAGAGGGCACAGTGCTATTCACCAACAAGCGCCTAACGACCGCGCAGTCGGGCTACCTGGAGATGTGGCGCGGCGGCTCGGCGGTCGCTGTAATGATCGGGCACGCATTTCAGGTGTTCACGCTCGACCCGTCACCTGTCTGGAGCATGTTTGCCGCCGCCGCCGTGATGGCTTTTTTCGTCCTGAGCGGCTTCTTCATCCACAAGTCCTTGGCGCGCAGCTTCGCGGATGGCGCGCGGTGGAACTTCGTCGTGGCTCGCGTGAACCGAATCTTGCCCCCTTTCGCCTTGGCAATCGCACTCACCACGGCCTTGTGGGCGTTGGCTCCGCTTTTTTTCGCGCATGCAGATCGAAGTTACGCGATTCCCACGGCTCGACCCGATTTCTCGCTGCGCTACCTCCCGTCCACAATTCTGTTTCTAAATGGGTTCTTCGGCGGCACGCTCTCGGCCGATGGACCGCTGTGGTCGCTCTCTTACGAAGTCTGGTATTATGTCCTCGCATTCCTCGCCGGTTGCATTGTGCTCAGGCAAAAATGGGCTTGGATCGCTATTCCGATCGCGCTTGCCTTGGCGATCCGAAACATCCAGTTCGCCATCCTTGGTCTGGTTTGGTGGACCGGATTCTTCGTTTCAATTCTGCACGCCAACGACCGCTTGCCGCGCCGGCCAACTTGGTTCTTGTGGGCGCTGCCCGTGCTCGCTGCGCCCTTCTATCTTGCTCGCCCCTCGTCGTTTTCAACCCTTTTGACGTTCGACCTTGCATTCGGGGTTGCCTTCGCGATGCACCTGTTGCGCATCCTCGAGGCTGCGGCACTGCCGTGCAACCGCGCGCTTCGGCACAGCGCAAGCTATTCCTACACGCTCTACGTCACCCACTTCCCGTTGCTGCTATTCGCTTACGGAGCATTGCACGAACGTACTTGGCTGATGCTCCCGGTGGGGCTTGCGATCCTCGCACTCTGCATTGCAATCGGCCCGCGGGTGGAGCGCGTTAAGTTCTTGCCGGTACGGCGAGAGAGCCCAGTCGGCAGCGACGTCGCGGACCTCAACCCCGCTTTCGTCGATGTGGAAGTTCATACGGGCGTGACAAAAGCTCCGCAAAGCTCCTATCGGCTCTGAGGAAAGGAGTCGTTCAGCCATGTCGGAGCGCGATCCGGATTTGGGTGATTCGGAGCCCGATTTCGCCGAGCTACGGTGGCGTCTGCACCGACTGATTCCCGGCGGCGCGCATACTTATTCGCGCGGCGACGACCAGTACCCCGCAGTCGCGCCGCCGGTGCTGGAGCGCGGCCGCGGCGCATATGTTTGGGATACCCACGGTAACCGGTACCTTGATTATGGCATGGCGCTGCGCGCGGTGACGCTTGGCTATGCGCATCCGGCGGTCAACGCCGCGGCTGTCGCGGAGATCGAAAAGGGCGTAAACCTCACCCGCGCCTCGACGACGGAATTGCGCGCGGCGGAGCTCGTGTGCGAAACGGTCCCGACCGCGGACATGGTGAAGTTTGCCAAAAACGGATCCAACGTCACCACGGCTGCTGTTAAGGTGGCGCGCGCCTATACCGGCCGGCGCTACGTATGCGTTCCGAGGCAACATCCCTTCTTTAGCTTCGATGATTGGTTCATCGGTACGACCCCAGTCAAGCGGGGGGTTGCTATAGAGCAAGCCGCCGCGACGTTACTCTTCGACTACAACGACATCGACTCGCTTCGGCAGCTGTTCGAGGCGCATCCTGGCCAGATCGCAGCGGTGATGCTGGAGCCCGCGACCCACGTCACGCCGCTTCGCGAAGACAGAAACGGCGGCACATTCGGCGAAGGATATGACGCAGCGCCGCGCCTGGAGCGGAACTTTCTGCACGCGGTGCAGGATCTCGCGCGAGCCAAAGGCGCTCTTTTCATCCTCGACGAGATGATCACGGGCTTCCGCTGGCGAATTGACGGAGCCCAGGCTTATTTCGGCGTGGAGCCGGACCTTTCCACCTTTGGGAAGGCGATGGCCAACGGCTTCTCGCTCGCCGCACTGGTGGGCCGGCGAGAGGTGATGGAGGTTGGGGCCATCGACAAGCCGGGCATGGAGCGCACCTTCCTGCTCTCGACCACCCACGGCGGTGAGATGCCGCCGCTGGGCGCTTTCATCGAGGCCACTCGAGTCAATCGCGAAGAGGGAGTGTCGGAGCACCTATGGTCCTACGGCAAGAGGCTCCGCGGCGTGTTCGAAGAAACAG
>JABFXK010000174.1 GCA_013361785.1 Sphingomonas sp. | reverse complement strand
GTGGATCAGCGAATGGTGCGCCCACGTGACCGTCGTTCCCGAGCAGAGCAGAATGAAAGTGTTGAGCAGCGGCAGGCCCCAGGGGTCCATCACCGCCATGCCCTTGGGCGGCCACACGCCGCCGACGGAATCGACGACGCTCGGGAAGATTGCGCTGTCGAAGAAGGCCCAGAACCAGGCGAGGAAGAACATCACCTCAGAGGCGATGAACAGGATCATCCCGTAGCGAAGATGCAGCTGGACGACCGGTGTATGATAGCCGGTGTGCGCTTCCTTGATGGTGTTCGACCACCAGCTGAACATGGTCACAAGCACGCCGATGAGGCCAAGCACCATCAACGGCACGCCGAAGCGGTTCTCGTGGAACCACATGACGGCGCCGCTGAACATCACGCCCCCGCTGATCGCGCCGATCAGCGGCCAGGGATCCGGCTCCACCAGGTGGTAATCGTGATGCTTGCTCGCGGCCATCGGTCCTAAGCTTTCCCTCTTCGTGTCCTTGCGAGCGGCTCTAGCGAGCCGTCGGCACCGTTTCCACTGGATAAAATGTGTAGCTCAAGGTGATTTCGTGAACGTCCTTGGTATCGGGATCCTGTTTGATCGCCGGATCAACGAAGAAGATCACCGGCATGTCGACTTTCTGGCCCGGCTGCAGGGTCTGCTCCGAAAAGCAGAAGCACTGGATTTTCTTGAAATATTTGCCGACGGTGTCGGGGGTCACATTGTACACGGCCTGGGCGGTGATCGCCCGCGCGCTGAGGTTCTGGGCGCGATAGAAGATCTTCGTCTGAGCGCCCGGCGCGACGTTCACCGCGAGCTGCTCGGGCTCGAACCGCCACGGAAGCGTCGGCTGCACGTTGGCGTCGAACTGGACCTTCACCTGGCCGGGAACCGCCCCCGGCGCTCGGTCGGCTCGCTCGGTCGTGCCGTTGAAGCCGGTCGCTTCGCAGAACGCGCGGTAAAGCCTCGGCGTCAGCGCCACGAGAACGACCATCCCCGCGATGATCAGAAGAAGAATCTTGAGCGTCTTGGCGTTCTTGTTCTCGGCAACGGCTGAGTTCACCAATTTTTCCCCGTCTTCGCGATGGTGATGAAGAACATCAGAACGACGAACGCGCCGAGCAGCCAAGCTAGGATTTTCGCCCGCTCGCGCTGGCGCCGGATCACTTCATCCTCGAGCTTCACGGCCTCAGCCACCGATCGGCGACGAGGACGGCGAACAGCGCGAAAAGATAGAAGACCGAATAAGCGAACAGCTTCTTCTCGGGCGCCATCTCCGCCGGCTCAGTCGCGCGGTTGGCGAGGACTCGGGCGGCAAGCACCACGAAGACGAAGCTCAGCACCGCCGCGCTGACGCCGTACACCGCGCCGGCGAGCCCGAGCGGCCAGGGCGCGACCGCCGCTGCGGCCATCGGCAGGCTGTAGAGAAAGATCTGCCGGCGCGTGCTCGGCACTCCGGCGACGACCGGAAGCATCGGGATTCCGGCGGCCGCGTAATCGGAGCGGACGAACAGCGACAGCGCCCAGAAGTGCGGCGGAGTCCACAGGAAAATGATCGCGAACAGGAGCAGCGGAAGCGCCGAGACGTGGCCGGTCGCGGCGACCCAGCCGATCAGCGGCGGAAAGGCGCCCGCAGCGCCGCCGATCACGATATTCTGCGCGGTGCGAGGCTTCAGCCACACGGTGTAGACCAGCACGTAGAAGAGGATCGATACTGCGAGCAGCACCGCCGCCAGCCAGTTGGTCGCAAGCCCCATCAGGATGACCGAGAAAAAAGCGAGGCCGACCCCGAAGTGAAGCGCCGACTGCCGGTTCATCCGGCCCGCCGGAAGCGGGCGGTTGGCGGTGCGGCGCATCTTCGCGTCGATCTCGACCTCGTACCATTGGTTGAGCGCGCCGCATGCGCCGGCCCCGAGCGCGATGCACAGGATCGCGGTGAAGCCGAGGACGAGCGGCGGCAACTCGGGCGCGGCGAGCAAGCCACAAAGACCGGAAAAGACCACCAGACTCATCACGCGCGGCTTGGTGAGCGCGAGGAGATCGCGCCAATCCGCGGGCAGCGCGGCTGGATTCGTCAGCTCGATGGCGGGCATTTGCGCCGGCCTATAAGGGCTTGGGCCGGAGAGGAAAAGCCTGTGTGGCGCGGTTCATCGCGGCTTTGCTATGCGACTGTGCCATGACGCTCCGATTCCTTGCCGCCGCGCTCCTCGCGGCCACATCCGCTCCCGCATTGGCGCAGGCCACGCCAGCAGCCCCCGCAGCCGAGGAAGTACCGGTGACGATCGACACCAGCGCGGGCCGAATCGTCGTCGCGCTGGACACGACGCATGCGCCGGTCACCACGGCGAACTTCCTCCATTATGTCGACAGCCATCGCTACGACGGGGAGAGCTTCTATCGCGCAATGCCGATCGGTGGCGCCGGGCTGATCCAGGGCGGAATCCGCTCCGATGGGCGCAGGCTGTTCCCGCCGATTGCTCACGAGCCGACGTCGACGACCGGGCTTCACAACGTGAAGGGCGCGATTTCCATGGCGAATGCCGGCGCAGGCACCGCGCGCGCCGATTTCTTCATCCTGGCAAGCGACGTTCCATCGTTCGACGCCACGGCGAGCGATCCCGGCTTTGCTGTCTTCGGCCATGTGGTCGAAGGCATGGACGTGGTTCAGAAGATCCTGACTTCGCCGGTCTCACCGACCGCCGGCGAAGGGGCGATGAAGGGCCAGATGCTCGACCCACCGGTCAAGATCATCAAGGTCGAGCGCGTGAAGTAGGCTCCCTCCCGTCCTGGGAGGGAGACACTAATCGATCCGCGGAAGGGTCGAGAATTGGTGGAATGGCGGCGGGCTAGGCAGGGTCCATTCGAGCGTCGTCGCGCCTTCGCCCCACGGATTGCCCGGCGCCTTCCGGCCAGCCGCGAGCGACCAGAACAGGTTCACGAAGAATACCGCGACGCCGACCACCGTGATCATGTAGCCGACGGTCGCGATATAGTTCCAATGCGCGAAGGCCGGCGTGTAGTCGGGGATTCGCCGCGGCATTCCGTCGAGACCGAGGAAGTGCATCGGGAAGAAGATGATGTTCACGCCGATGAACATCAGGAAGAAGTGAACCTTCCCGAGGAACTCGTTGTACATCTTCCCGCTCATCTTCGGGAACCAGTAATAGAAGCCGGCGAACAGGCTGAAGATCGCGCCGAGGCTCAGCAAGTAGTGGAAGTGGTCCACCT
>JABFXK010000185.1 GCA_013361785.1 Sphingomonas sp. | reverse complement strand
AAGTCCGCGGCAGGCTGTCGCGAAGATGCACCGCCTTGGGCGCTTTAACGCTTCCGAGCCGCGCTTTGCAGTGAGAGATAATCGCGTCGGCGTTCAGGCTTTCTCCGGGCATGGGGACAACGAGAGCTGTTACGGCTTCACCCCATTTGTCGTCCGGGATGCCGATCACTGCCGCCTCGCTGACCTTCGGAAGCTCCATGATCGCCGCCTCGATCTCGACCGGAAAGACATTAAACCCGCCAGTGACGATCATGTCCTTCTTGCGGTCGACGATATAATAGAAGCCGTGCTCGTCGCGCCGGCCGACGTCGCCGGTGTGGTGCCAGCCGTTGAGCCAGGCCTCCTCGGTCGCGTCCGGCAGCTCGAAATAGCCGCCGCCGACGATGCCGCCCCGCGCCACGATCTCGCCGACTTCGCTGGGGGGCAGGAGGTTGCCCGCGTCATCCATGATTTCGACGCGCACGGAGCAAGTCGCTTCCCCGCAGCTCGCGAGCCGTTCGGGATATTGGCCCGCAGAGGCTGCCGCGACGACTTCCGGTGAAAGCCAAGTGGCGACCAGATGGCATTCGGTCTGGCCATAACTCTGGCACATGCAGGGCCCGAACACCTCGACCGCCGCCTTGAGCTTGTCCGGTGAAACCGCCGATCCGGCGAGCAGGAAATAACGCATGCTCGAATAGTCGAATTCGCGGACGCGAGGATGGGCGAGCATCGAATAGAGCGCGGTCGGCGGAAGGAACAGGTGGGTCACGCGGTGTTCCGCGATCACGCGCATGACGACTTCGGGGTCGAAGCTGGGATGCACGACGACTGTCGCGCCCATCGCGATTCCGGCCATCGTGAAGGGGCCCGCTGCATGGGTGAGGGGAGCGGTGGCGAGGAAGACCGGATCCTCCGCGGGCATGACGCTGCAGATGGTCTCCAGCATCGTGCCCCAGCTGCGGTTCAGAACGCGCACGCCCTTGGCCGGCCCGGTGGTGCCCCCGGTAGCGATGATCGCGGTCAGGAGCTCGTCGTCGCCGCGAGGATGTCCGAGGTCCGGGGCGGGGCGTGAGCCTTCCGGCAGCATGAAGTCCACCAGCGACGGCACGTCGCCGTCGACCGAATCGAGGCAGACCATCAGCCGGATGGACGGCACCTGCCGCCGAACCTCGCGTGCGTCGGCGGCGTAGCTGGAGTGATAGAAGAGCCAGCCTGCACGAACATAGTTCAAATAGGCGATGTTGGCGTCGAGCGCATTGCGGGTGTTGACCGGAATCCAGACCGCGTTCGCCCGCCAAAGGCCGAGCATAGCGGTCAGCACAGTACCGTCGTTCGGCGACATGATCGCGACCGGCTCCTGCGGGAGAAGGCCGTCGGCGAGCATCGCACCCGCGAGCCGGTGAGTCAGCCGCTCCATCTCCGCATAGCTGAGCCGCTCGTCTCCAGCGATCAGAAGAGTCCGATCGGGATGAAGGCGCACTTGCTTGTCGAAATAGTCGATATTGCGCACGGCCCCCCGACTCGCTCTTGTTCTTGTCCGTGCATTGCTCGCATATGCGAAAAACGCGAAACAGCGCGCAGGGGCTTATGGCAGTAGAACTAACAGGTAGCCGCGAGACGAGGTCGACGAATGGCTGATGTCCGCGGCTCGGCCTCCACCGTCAAATCGGCGATGCGGACGCTCGATATTCTCGAATTCCTGGTTGCGCAGCAGCACCCGATGGCCGCTAACGATATCGCTGCCGCGCTCGCGATTCCGGTGAGCAGCTTGTCATATTTGCTGGGTACCTTGGTCGAGCGTGGCTACCTCGAGCGTCGCGGCCGCCTCTACGCGGCCGGACCGGGTCTCGAGCGGTTGCAAGCCAAAAAAGCGGAGCCGAGCCTCGCCGAGCGATTTGCCCCGCTCGTGCGAATGCTGCGTGTGCAGCTGAACGAATCCGCGAGCTTTTTCGTGCGCAAGGGCCAGATGGTCGAAGCGTTAGCGACCGAGGTCGGGGAGCACGCACTTCGCTATTCCATCGAAGTCGGACGCCAGGCGCCGCTTCACGCTTTGGCCTCTGGGAAGGCGTTGCTGGCGACCTATACGCCAGAGGAACTCGACGACTATTTCGCATGTGCCGCGCTGGAGCCTCTCACTCCGCACACAATCACCTCCGACGAGCGTCTTCGTGCCGAAATTGAGGAGGTCCGTCGTACCGGTTTCGCCCATGCCTATGAAGAATATGCGCTAGGGATCGCGAGCGTCGGTCGCGCCGTATCTTTCAACGGACAAGTCGCTGGCGCTTTGTCGGTCGCCATCCCGCTTCCGCGCTGGAGCGAGGAAATGGATCGGAAGGCGATGGCCCTCCTCAAGCGTGCAGCTGCCATGCTGGAGCCCTGATGAACCATCCGCAGGGCAGTTCTTCACAATTGTGAAAGCTTCACCTATACGAATGAAGGGGCGGGTTATACGCCGCTGCCGTTCTGCCGGGTCTGGAGGGAAATCGCGAGTGAAGCAGGATCTGATCCTCACCTTATCTTGTGACGATAAGCCGGGGCTGGTCGCCGCGGTAGCGAGCTTCCTGTTCCAGAACGGCGGCAACATCCTGGAAGCGTCGCAATTCAACGATCAAGAGACCAAGCGCTTCTTCATGCGCGTGGTGTTCGAACTGACCGGCAGCGCGGGCTTCGATGAGGTGCGCGAGCGCTTCGCCGATCTCGCACGGCAAAACGGCATGGAATGGAAGATCCGTCCGGTCGCCGAGCACAGGCGAGTGCTGGTCTCGAAATTCGATCATTGCCTTGGCGACCTGCTGTATCGGCACCGCATCGGAGAACTGCCGATGGATGTGGTAGGCATCATCGCGAACCATCCGCGTGAGGCGCTCCAGATCTCGATGATCGGCGACATTCCTTTCCACCACCTGCCCGTGACGAAGGACACAAAGGCGCAGCAGGAAGCCGAAGTGAAGCGCATTATCGCGGAGAGCGGTGCCGAGCTCGTGGTCCTCGCTCGCTACATGCAAATCCTCTCGGACGATCTCGCCTCCTATCTGTCGGGGCGGTGCATCAACATCCACCACAGTTTTCTGCCGGGCTTCAAGGGCGCCAAGCCATACCATCAGGCCCATGCGCGCGGCGTGAAGATGATCGGCGCGACCGCGCATTACGTGACTGCCGACCTCGACGAGGGGCCGATCATTGCTCAGGACGTGGAGGCGATCACGCATGCCGATTCACCGGACAACCTCGTGCGCAAAGGCCGCGACAT
>JABFXK010000194.1 GCA_013361785.1 Sphingomonas sp. | reverse complement strand
AATGGAACATGCCGAAGCCGAAGCCGCACACCGCCATTCGCCAGGCGATGTCGAAATTGTGCGGCGCCGCGCCAAGCCGCGACAGGAGGAGCAGGCCGACGGCGAAGACGGCAAGGCCGATGCCGCCGAGAAGGCCCGCCGACATGCGGTCGGCAAAGCGCCCCGCGAACGGCGCGGCAATCCCAACGGCGATCGGCCACGGAGTCATCAGCAGCCCCGTCGCGAACACGGACTTTCCAAGCACCGACTGGAGGAGAAACGGAAGCGCGACATAAGCGAGCATCTGCGCGGCGAATGAGACAACCGAAGAGCCTATCGACAGAGTGAAGATCGGGATTTTGAGGAGGTCGAGCGGCATCAGCGGATGCTTCTCGCCGCGCTCGCGCCATACCAGCGCCACGCCGGCTACGATTCCGGCGCCGACCATTGCGAAGCCGGCCGTCGAGTTCACGCGCGCGAACGTCTCGGCGCCGAAAACGACGAAGCCCATCATCGCCGCGCTCAGCATCGCGGACGCCCAGTCGAATGGCCGTCCGTGGCCGTGCGGGTCCGGAAGCGACTTCCTGCCGACAATGATTGCCACGATGCCGATCGGCAGGTTGATCAGGAACAGCCATTGCCACGAGGCGACGCTGAGGATCAGCGCGGCGAGCGTCGGTCCGATCGCGGCGGACATCGAGAGCACCATCGCATTGTAGCCGATGCCGCGGCCGAGCATGTCAGACGGATAGGTTGCTCGAACCAGCGCGGCGTTCATGCTCATGATGCACGCCGCGCCGATGCCCTGGAATATCCGCGCGGCGATGAGGAGCGTCAGGGTGCCGCCCGCGGCGCAGCCGACAGAGCCGATCGTGAACAGCGCGAGGCCGGGGATGTAGATGCACTTGTATCCGATCCGGTCGCCGAGCGCTGCGAGCGGCAGCAGCAGGACCGTGATGGTCAGCTGATAAGCGTTGATCACCCACACCGATGCCGCCGGCGTGGCGCCGAGCTGGTGAGCGATTACGGGAAGCGCGACATTGGCGATCGCGCCGTCGAGCACCGCCATGGTGAGCGCGAGCCAGATGCTGACGACCGACCAGTAGCGGCGCGGGACGGGCAGACCGTCTTCGGCCTGCTGCTGATCGGCGGTCGCGGTCTGAAGATTCACCGGCAGGTCCATGGTCGGACGACCAACGAACCGCAAGGGAGCCGGATGCTACAGCTGAACGCTAGCGGCCCAGGACATGGTCGACGAGCTGGCGCAGGTTCGCGAACTCGGTCAGGCGGAGGCCTTCACCGCCCTTGATGCCCCCCGGCAGCCAGGCGGTTTCGAAGCCGAGCTTGGCCGCTTCCTTGAGGCGAAGGCCGATGTGCGCGACAGGGCGGATCTCGCCGGAGAGCGCGATTTCGCCGAGCACGATCGCTTCGCTCGGGACCGGCCGCTCGGACATGGCCGAGACCAGGGCCGCGGCGGCGGCGAGGTCGGCGCCGGGATCGCTGAGGCGGTACCCGCCGGCGACATTGAGATAGACTTCGGCCGTTCCGAAACTGAGGCCGCAGCGCGCTTCGAGCACGGCCAGGATCATGGCGAGGCGGCCGCTGTCCCAGCCGACCGCTGCGCGCCGCGGCGTGGCGCCTGTCGCCAGACGCACCGTCAGCGCCTGGATTTCGACCAGCACGGGTCGCGATCCTTCGATCGCGGGGAAAACGCTGGTGCCGCTGACGGGCTCGCCCCGGTGCGTCAGGAACAGCGCCGAAGGGTTGGCCACCTCGCTCAGGCCGGCGCCTTCCATCGCGAACACGCCGATCTCGTCGGTACCGCCGAAGCGGTTCTTCATCGCCCGCAGGATGCGGTACTGGTGGCTACGCTCGCCTTCGAAGCTCAGCACGGTGTCGACCATATGCTCGAGCACGCGCGGGCCGGCGATGGTGCCGTCCTTGGTGACGTGGCCGACGAGGACGACCGCGGTCCCGTGCTCCTTGGCGAAGCGCACCAGCTCCTGCGCGGAGGCGCGGACCTGGCTGACAGTACCAGGCGCGCCTTCGATCAGGTCGGAATGCATCGTCTGGATGGAGTCGATGACGAGCAGCGCCGGTGGTTCGCCCTCTGCGACCGTGGTCAGGATGTCCCTCACCGAAGTCGCGGCGGCGAGCCGCACCGGTGCGCCGCCGAGGCCGAGGCGAACCGCGCGGAGACGCACCTGTTCGGCCGATTCCTCGCCCGAGACATAGACGACCTTCTGCCCTTCGCCCGCGAGCCGCGCCGCGACTTGGAGCAGGAGTGTCGATTTGCCGATGCCCGGATCGCCCCCGACCAGCATCGCCGACCCCGCGACGATCCCGCCGCCGATTGCATGGTCGAATTCGGCGAGACCGCTTGGCAGACGCTCCGGAAGAGCCGCGGGGGTCTCCAGGCCGACCAGCGGGATCACCCGGCCGCCCCCTTGGAGGTTGTGCTTGGCGGCGAAGATGCTCGACACCTCAGCGGCTTCCTGGACGAGCGTGTTCCACTCGGCGCAGTCGGCGCATTGACCCTGCCATCGGGTGCTGACGGAACCGCATGCCTGGCAGACGTAGCGGGACTTGGGTTTGGCCATGATCTCACGCTAGCTGATCCCGTTTCGTTCTCCTAGCCCCGAGGATCAGCAGCAGGGCAGACCTTGGCGAAAAGCCTTGATATGCCCTGAACCCATGGACGGCATTTCGCTCGCCCCGATTGGCCTCTTGCTTCTCGTCGCGTGCCTGATCGCGATGATCTCGCGGCGCGTCGGGCTGCCCTACAGCGTCGGGCTTGTGGCTGCGGGGCTGCTGATCGCGCTCATCCCGGAAGCCCCCGAATTCACTCTCTCGCGCGACCTGATCTTCAACATCCTGCTTCCACCCCTGGTGTTCGAAGCGGCGATGCAGCTGCCGTGGAAGGACTTTCGGCGCGAGCTCCCCGTGACGATCACGCTCGCGCTGATTGGAGTTGCGCTGGCCGCGCTCGTCGTTGCTGCCGGGCTTCATTACTGGCTGCAGTGGAGCTGGATCGGCGCAGGCCTGTTCGCGGTCCTCATCGCAGCCACCGATCCGGTCGCCGTCATCGCCGCGTTCAAGGAGATGAAGGCCGACAGGCGCCTGTGCATGCTCGTCGAATCGGAGAGCCTGCTCAACGACGGCGTAGTCGCGGTGGCGTTCGCCGTTCTCGCCGCCATCGCCGCGGGCGCATCCGCGCACGCCGGCAGTGTCATTCCGGCATTTCTGTGGACTTTGTTCGGCGGAGCGCTCGTCGGCGCGCTGGCGAGCGGGCTGATGCTGCTGCTGGCCGGACGCACCAACGATCATCTCGTCGAAATCACGCTCACGACCCTCGCGGCTTACGGCTCGTTCCTGATCGCGGAGCGGCTGCATGCGTCGGGCGTGCTCGCTTCGCTCACCGCCGGCTTGATGATCGGGAATCTCGGCGCGAAGGGACCGATCTCCGCGTCCGGCCGGCCGCACGTGCTCGCGGCGTGGGAATTTTTCGCTTTCGTCGCGAACTCGTTCGTGTTCCTGCTGATCGGAATGCAGCTTGTGGGAATGTCGGTCACTCGTCTCGGCTGGGTGACGGCTGCGATCGCGATCCTGCTCGTGCTCGCCGGCAGGGCCATTGCCGTTTATCCGCTCTTGACGCTGTTCCGGCCGTCGAAACTGCGAGTCCCGCTTGCCTTCCAGAATGTGCTTTTCTGGGGAGGGCTTCGCGGAGCGCTCGCCTTGGCCCTGGCACTCACGGTCCCGCTGACCGTGCCGGAGCGGGACCCGATCATCCTCTCGGCATTCGTGGTCGTCGCCTTCTCGATCTTCGTCCAGGGACTGACGATGCCGACGCTCGTGAACCGGTTGGGAGTAGGGCGCAAGCAGCGCGCCAAGTGAGTTGCCGCTGCCGGCCAGCCCCCCTACTCAACCACGCGTGAGCCTCTTCCCCGAACCGCTTCGAATCCCCCAATTCCGGCTCTTCTGGCTCGCCCGGCTCACTTGGACCGTCGGCAGCCTGGCGATGGTGATCGTCATCGGCTGGCAGGTTTACGACATCGCCCGCCACACCATGGGCCTGAAGGAAGCGGCGTTCCGCCTTGGCCTTATCGGCCTCGTCCAATTCATCCCCTTGTTCCTGCTGACTCTGATCACGGGCTGGACCGCCGACCGGCTCGACCGCCGGTGGATCGCGCGCGCAGCGGTGGCGCTGGAGCTCGGCTGCGCCGCGGCGCTGGCTTGGCTCGCCTGGACTCACTCGACGACGCTCTTTGCTTTGTACGTCGTCGCCGCGCTGCTGGGGGTCGGCCGTGCGTTTGCCGGTCCCGCGCTTGGAGCGCTCGCGCCCAACCTCGTCCCGCGCGAGATCCTTCCCCGGGCAATCGCTTTGTCGTCGATCGCCTGGCAGGCCGGCGCCGTCGTCGGGCCCGCGCTCGGCGGATATCTTTACGCCTATGCACCCTACGCGCCTTACGCGGTAAGCGGCGTTCTTTTCCTGGTCGCATTCGTCTGTTTGATCGCCATTCCGCCGGTTCCCAGAGCCGAGCTGGCGCGGGGCCCCAACCCTTGGGCGCAGATGGTGGAGGGCCTTTCCTACGTCCGCCGCAACCGGCTCGTGCTCGGCGCGATCAGCCTCGACCTGTTCGCGGTGTTGTTGGGCGGAGCGACGGCGATGCTGCCGGTGTTCGCCCGCGACGTCCTCCATTCCGGGCCCGAGGGTCTCGGGCATTTGCGCGCGGCGCCCGCCGTTGGAGCGACTCTGACCGCCGCTTACTTCTCGGCTCGGCCGCTGAAGCGCAATGTCGGACTGAAGATGCTCTTCGCCGTCGGGGTGTTCGGCGGAGCGACGATTATCTTCGGCTTCTCGCGCTCAATGCCGCTGTCGCTCGCCTGTCTTGGACTGCTCGGCGCCGCGGACATGTTCTCGGTTTACGTGCGCCAGTCGCTGATCCAGCTCTACACGCCAGACGAAATGCGCGGGCGGGTCGGTGCCGTTTCATCTCTCTTCATCTCCGCATCGAATGAGCTCGGCGAGACCGAATCCGGCTTTCTGGGTGCAGTCATCGGCCCCGTTCCCGCTGTCATCGCCGGCGGAGTCGGGGCAATCGCCGTAGTCGTCCTCTGGTCCTGGTGGTTCCCCGAGCTTCGCCTTGCAAAAAGTTTCGACCCTCCCGACTTGCGCGGAGCGCAATCCTGAGGAGAGTCCCCGCATGAAGGCCGCCAACATCCTCGAAACGATCGGGAACACTCCGGTCGTTCGAATCAACCGCCTGTTCGGTGACCGTGCGGAAGTCTGGATCAAGCAGGAAAGGGCCAACCCCGGCGGCTCGATCAAAGATCGCATCGCGATGGCGATGGTCGAGGATGCCGAGCGGAGCGGCGCCCTGAAGCCCGGTGGGACGATCATCGAGCCGACGTCCGGCAACACCGGCATAGGTCTTGCGATGGTCGCCGCGGTCAAGGGCTACAAATTGATCCTCGTCATGCCCGACAGCATGAGCCTGGAGCGGCGCCGGCTGATGCTCGCGTTTGGCGCGAAGTTCGATCTCACGCCGAAGGAAAACGGCATGTCCGGCGCGGTCGATCGCGCGCGCGAGCTGCTCAATCAGACCCCCGATAGCTGGATGCCGCAGCAGTTCGACAATCCGGCGAACGTGGAGATCCACCGCCGCACGACCGCGCAGGAGGTGCTTCGCGACTTTGCCGATGCACCGCTCGACGCGGTGATCACCGGCGTCGGCACCGGCGGCCACATCACGGCGGTCGCGCAGGTGCTGAAGAAGGAATGGCCGAAGCTGAAAGTGTTCGCGGTCGAGCCAGCCGCGTCGCCGATCCTCAGCGGCGGCCGGCCGGGACCGCATCCGATCCAGGGGCTGGGCGCCAATTTCGTTCCGAGCATCCTCGATACGTCCATCCTCGACGGCATTATCGACATCGACGCCGAAGACGCCAGGCAGATGGCTCGCCGTGCCGCGCGCGAAGAGGGCATGCTGGTGGGCATATCTTCCGGAGCGACGCTCGCGGCGATCGACCAGAAGCTGCCGGAGCTCGGCGAGCATCCTCGCGTCCTCGGGTTCAATTACGACACTGGCGAGCGCTATTTGTCAGTCCCCGATTTCCTCCCGGAATAATACTTAACCCACAGCTAACCTCGTTTCTTCGCCCTAACTTCAACTCCCCAAAGTTAAGGTTGCGGCGGCGGGCGCGTGGGGCGCTCCGCCTGCAGGTGAAGTCAATGCGTCGGACATTGTTCGGCAAGTCCCCGGAGCACGAGCTTCCAACGGCCGCGCGTGCATCCGCACGCGAGGTCCTTCTTTTCGACGTCCGCGATCATGAGACCACGAACGACGCGACGCTTGCCGAGCGCCGGGTCAGCGGCTGGACCTTCGCGCCTTGGCTGCTCCTGGTCGGTCACCTCATCATCACCGCAACGCTGATATTCGAGGGCTTTGCATCGACGCAGTGGCTTTCGATCGCCAAGTCGATCGTGCCGCTCGGCGCATCGCTTGTCCTCGACGTGATCGCTGGACTCGTGATGATCGGGTGGCGGCGAATGCAGATGGCGCCGCATACCGTCACTCGGCTGATGTGCGGCTATATCGGCCTGACCGGAGTCCTGTGGATGGCCAGCGCCGGGATGCGGGACTTCAGGCTTCACGACGGCGGCTTTGCCCTGGTCGCCGTGATCAGCGGATTTTTCATTCGCTCAGTGGTCTCGATCGCTTCGCCGCCGCTGGCAATCATCAATGCGCTCGTTGCGATCGCCGCCACCGCGTTTTTCTCACCAAGCGGTCTCATTACCTCTCTTGTCGACGCGCTCGCCGTTGTGATGGTGATGTACAGCGTCGCGGTTACGCAGGAGAGCGTAGCCGCCGGCCGGCGTCGACTCACAGTCGAGTGGCAGGCGAAGAAGGCGCTCAATTTCGTCGACGAGTTCGAAAACAGCGGCCGCGGCTGGTTCTGGGAAACCGATCCGCTGGGCACGCTGTCCTATGTCTCGCAACAGCTCGCCGAGGATTTCCACTGCGATCCCGAAGCCCTGCTCGGGCGTCAGTTCACCGATCTGCTGTCGGTGGTTCACGCCTCGGAATCCGCCGAGGAGCGCAAGACGCTTGGTTTCCACCTGTCGGCTCGCTTCCCCTTCTCCGACGTCGTCGTCCTTCCGGCGAGCGAGGAAGACGTGCACTGGTCCCTTTCGGGCAATCCGATCTTCGACGAGCGCGGACGATTCCTCGGCTTCCGAGGGATCGGCACCGATCTCACCGAACAGCGCAAATCCGAGCGCGAGATTTCGCGCCTCGCGCGCTTCGATTCGCTGACCGGACTGCCGAACCGCGCGATGATGCGCCAGACCCTCGACGAAGCCCTTCGCAACGCCGCCCACCGACAGAAGGGCTGCGCCTTGTTCATGATCGATCTCGACCGGTTCAAGAACGTCAACGACACGCTCGGCCATCCGATCGGCGACGCGCTCCTTCGTCAGGTGTCCGAACGGCTGAAGTCGGTGATGGGCAATCACGGGCAGGTAGGCCGCCTCGGCGGTGACGAATTCCAGGCCGTGCTCCCCGGAACCGTCGACATTGGACTGCTCGAATCGCTAGCGCGAACGCTGATCGAGCAGGTCTCACGACCGTACCAGATCGAGGGCCACAAGGTGACTATCGGCGCCTCAGTCGGAATTGCGATTGGCGACCCCGGCCGGGCGAGCGCCGACGCGCTGGTGCGTAACGCGGACCTGGCGCTCTATGCGGCGAAGGCGGCGGGCCGCGGCAAGCACTGCTTCTACGAAGCCGCGATGCACAGCGAAGCTGCCGAGCGCCAGCTTCTCGAGAATGACCTGAGGCAGGCGATCGAACGCGGCGAGCTGTCGGTTCATTATCAGCCGATCGTCCGCGCCGCCGGGGAGGAGATTTCCGGGTTCGAGGCCCTGTGCCGTTGGCAGCACCCGACGCGCGGACCGATTTCCCCAGCGAAGTTCGTGCCCCTGGCCGAAGAAGCCGGCCTCATCGGCAAGATCGGCGAATGGGTCCTTCGAACCGCGCTTGAGGAGGCAGCTCGCTGGCCCAATCACGTGCTCGTGGCCGTCAACCTCTCGCCGCTGCAGTTCAACGATCCCCATGTGATCGACATCGTCTCGAAGCACCTCGCTGAAACGGGCGTCTCACCGGAGCGGCTCGAGCTGGAGATCACCGAAGGCGTGTTCCTTGCGGAGGGCGACTCGACCGACGAGACGTTCGCCAGGTTGAAGAAGGTCGGAGTGCGCCTTTCACTGGACGATTTCGGCACGGGCTACAGCTCGCTCGGCTATTTGAAGAAGGCACCGTTCGACAAGATCAAGATCGACCAGAGCTTCGTCCGCGGCGCCGCGTCCGCGACCAACCGCAACGCAGCCATCATTCGCGCCATCGTCACTCTTGCGGAGACGCTCGGGATGGACACCTGTGCCGAGGGCGTCGAGACTCACGATGACCTGCAGCTTATCCGCGAGCTGGGGGTCAGCATGGTCCAAGGGTTCATCTTCGGGAAGCCGAGCGAGGCGTCGGTCGCGCGCGAGCTTGCCAACAGTGTGACCGTCGAGGCGGAAGGCTATGCCTGCACCCGCGAGGCCCGCCACCGGCTGATGCGCCGCGCGATGACCTGCATCGACGGGTCTATGGTCGAGGTGAAGCTGCGCAATATCTCGTCTATGGGCGCGATGGTCGAATGCAATCTTCCGGTCGCGCCGGGGGCGGAGCTTGCCATTGATATCGTAGGCGTGGGACCGGTGCGAGGCATCGTCCGTTGGGCGCAGGCCGGCAAGTTCGGAGTCCAGTTCGGCCAGGCTTTCGATCTCGGCCGGCTCGCGCCGAAGAAGGAAAAGCGCAACGAGGTCCAAATGCTGAGACCTTGGTATGTCCAGCAGCAGCGGGAAGCGAGCTAGGTTCTAGAACAACCCGGCGAACCGTTGCGCCGCGATGCGGTCCTTACCGTAGAAATCGTCGAAATAGACGATCGACGTACCGCTCGGCACCGCAGTCAGATAGGTGATGTAGAGCGGCACTGGCGCGGGCAGATTGACCTTCTGCTCCGGACCGGCCCCTTTCGGATTGGGTGGGCGGCCGTTGAACAGCCAGCGCTCGAGCCGCGACGCAGCTTCGAGACGAACGCAGCCGTTGCTCTGCAGCCGTGCTGCATCCTCGATCTTTTCCTTTTCCGGCGTATCGTGCAGCCAGATCCCCTGCTCGTTGGGGAACATGAACTTCATCTTGCCCATTGAGTTCGCCGGGCCGGGACGCTGGCGCAGGTTCACTTGCAGGCGCCCGGCAGCGACCGCCTTCCAATCGACCGACATCGGGTTGAGGACATGGGCATCCGGTCCGAAATGATCGACCAGGTCGTAGCCTCGCTTCGTGAAATAGGAGCGCCCCTCCTTGAGGATGGTTGGAGCGAGTCTGCGCGAGGTGATGTCCGGCGGCGAGTTCCAGTAGGGATTGAGCGCGACATAGCGGATGAATGCGTTCATCATCGGCGTTTGGGCGGCCGGATCCGGCCGGCCGGCGACGACCCGCATCGAATCCACCACCTGCCCGTGGTCATACATGTAAAGCCGGGCCGCCGGCGGATTGATCAGGACGTAGCGGCCGTTCCCCGCCGGAAGTGCGCGCGCGCGCTCGAGGTTCAGCTCGAGCAGACGCCGCTCGGCATCGGTGCGGTAGACGCGGCTCGCGATCGCAGCGCGGAGCTTGGCGTAGATGGGGTTCATCCACCCCATGTTCTGCACGTAATCGGAGATTGATGGTGCCTGCGCCGCGGCGCTCAGCAGTTCAACGGCCGAAGGCGGAGTGGGCTTGAGCTGTGGATCGACGTAGATGACCCCGCCGGGATCATGCTTCTGATCGCGTGCATAAGCGACGAAGGATTCGCTGAGCATTGCTTCGGCGCGTTGCACGGCGGCTGGATTGCCGCTGCGAGCATCCGCAAGGGCGCGGCTCAGAGCCTTCACATTGTAACGCCTGGGATTGAGGTGGTCCGCCTGAGCGGTCGCAAGAAGCGAAATCAGCTGCTGCGCCGCGGCGCCGGAGGTCGGCGCGAGCCACAGCGGGGCGCCGCCGCGCATACGATAGAATTCCGCGATGCCGCCGTCACTCGGCTGGACGAACAAAGCAGCCGAGGCAGGAGCGCCATGCATCGCCAGCGGCGCCGCTGCGGTTCCGGCGACGAGCGCCGCTACGAGAAGTCCGTTGAGCGGCCGAGCACCGCGCACAAGCTTTGCCATCATGTCCACTTCGTTTCTTCAAGAGTGCGCCCTGAGCGCCCGCCGGCCCCATGAACGCATAAGTCGCTCAAGGGTATCCACGCTTCGCCTGAACCTGCAATGTCTCGGTAAATTCCGATTTTACAAAGGGTTAACAACTGCCGATAAAAGAAGCGCCGGCGGATGCCGGCGCTCCTCCTCGCGAAAGGCGATGCCCGTTAATAGCGGCGACGGATGTCCACGTTGCGGACGTAGCCGTTATAATCGACGTCGCACCTCCACGACAGGTCGGCTCCGGCACTCGCATAGCCGAGCGCACCGTAGGCGCCAACGCCGTAAGGCCCGTAGCCGTTGTACGCAGAGCGTCCGCTGCTCGCGAGACCGCGGATGCGCATGCCGCTACGCGTCGGAATCTGCTGGGTAATGCTCAGCACCTGACCATAACTGGTGGTCGGGAGACCGATTAGCGAACCGAGGATCGAACCGAGGCTCGTCCGGCTGGCAAGTCGATTCTGAACCGCCGCGCTGCACTGAGAAGCGGCAACGTTCGGGTTCACGCCGTAAGCGCTATACCCATAGGGGCTGTAGCTGTTGTAGCCGCTGTAGCCGCTGTAGCCGCTGTACGGATAATATTGAGCGGTCGCGGGGGCTGCCGCGGCGATCGCCGCTACGCCGGCCGCGCCGGCAAGCATTTTCGTCATCATACGCATGGCTCAAATCCTCCTTCCATACGGTTGGAGCCTTTGATCATAAGAACGCTCCGCAGATGGCGCCGAACCTGCATTCGTCTCACGTGTCAGGCAATTCGTCGCGCTACTCTGAACGGCAGTTAAAGCCCCTTGCTCCAAACGAGCTAAGTTGCTGACTCGTCAGCATTTCACATGCCTCGACATTCGTTTCGTGCTATGTGTCGAGTCGGGGACTCACAGGGGAGGTTATGATGGAAAGCAGTTTTGGAAATTGGCGCAGCGCAGCGATCGGGCTGGGCCTTACGGTAGCGATCGTCGGTACCGGACTGGCGCTCGCCTTCTGGTGAAACACGGGCGCGGCCTGAGTGGGGTCAGGCCGCTCCCGCGCTACAAACGCAATTCCGCACGAAGGCGACATTCGGCCGGACTGGTTGCCAAATGGTTAAGCCGCGTCGCTAAGTCGTTCTTTTCACAGGAAAACCTTATCCAAGGATAAGGTCGCGGCCGACCTCCGCGCGTGCTTTCTTTCAGTGATGGGCGGGCTCCGTCTCACGCACTCCGGACGCCGCCGGAGCCCCGGCGCCGACCAGATTATCGAACAAAGCGCGATAATGGATCATTGCCTGGCGCAGGTCCTCGGTGCTCGCTTCGCCGCGGCCGTGCCGGACCGCAATTTCATGCGCCTTGTGGTAATGTTCGACGACCACAGGATGATCGACGGAGATGTCGCCTGCGCGCTGCTCGAAGTCGCTTACCGGATAGCCGCGCGCCTTCATCACGTCGCCGAGCAGAGCATCGGCAAAAGCTACGGCGCGGGCCGGATCGTCGACGAACCGCGCCTGCACGTCGCTCCAGCGATCGAGAAATTCACGGCGCTCGTCCGGCTCGAGCGGACGGATGTCGAGCTTCTCGACCCGTTTCTCGCGCTCCTGCAGATCCGCCTCCGCCTTCGAACGATCGCCCGCCGCCTCCAGCGTGCGATCGTACTCACGCCCAAAACGATCCTTGAGATGCTCCGAGCGCCGGCGGCGCGAAGAGACGATTCCAGCGATGATCAGCGCGGCCACGACCACGACTGCAACCACGATCCAGACGGTCTGGGACATTCCTCTTCTCCTTCAGGAGGTCAGAGAATAACAACGATTGACGGCT
>JABFXK010000230.1 GCA_013361785.1 Sphingomonas sp. | reverse complement strand
CGACCTGCGCGCTGATGCGTCCGACCACCTTGCCGCCGCGCTCGGCGAGCCACAGCTGCGCGCGCGCATGCTCGAACCACGGGTTCTTGCCCGGCGTGATGAGGCCGTTGACCTCGTCTTTCAGCGGCGGGACCCAGTGCGGGTCGTCCTTGTAGACCTCCCAGGCGAAGTCGATGAACGCCTTCTTGTCCTTCTTCGACTGAACGGGACGGATCGTTACCGGGCTGCTGTTCATGATGAACGGCTAGCGAGTCCTGCCGCCAAGCGCCAGTTAAGGTTGAGACGCCTAAGTCCCGCCACTATCTCCTGACAAACGAGTGCTTCAGCGAAACGACATGACCCAGGCAGCGACCCTCGAGCGCAAGCGCACCCGCGCGGCTGAGCCGCAGCCTTCGTCGCGTCCGAAAGACGATGCCGCGATGCTCAAGGCTGCGGCGAACCTGACGCGCGATCTCAACGTGCCGAAGTCCGCGATCTACTGGGCGGACATGCTCGGATCGGCGCTGCTCGGCTATGCGGCGCTGTTTGCCGCCATGTTCGTGCATCCGGCATGGCTCGCGGTCGGCGTCGGCCTTGTCGCGATCCTCGCGCTCTACCGCGCAGGCTCGTTCATCCATGAGCTCACGCACATCAAGAAGGGCGCGGTGAAGGGCTTCCGCTTCACCTGGAACCTGATCGTCGGCGTGCCGCTGCTGGTGCCGAGCTTCATGTACGAGGGCGTCCACAACCAGCACCATGCGAAGCGCTATTACGGGACGGTCGACGATCCCGAATATCTGCCGCTCGCGCTGATGCGTCCGTGGACTCTGCCCGTGTTCCTGATCGCCGCGGCGCTCGCGCCGATCGGCATGCTGATCCGCTTCGGAATTCTTGCGCCGCTGTCGCTGCTTTCGCCGAAGCTGCGGAGCGTCGTCGTCGGCCGCTACTCAGGCCTGCAGATCAACCCGAAGTTCGTCCGGCCCAAGCCCGAAGGCGAGTTCGCGCGCGACTGGGCATGGCAGGAGGCGGCGGCGAGCGTCTGGGCGATCGCGCTGCTTGCGATGGTCGCGACCGGCGTGGTGCCGCTGCGCGACTTTCTCATCTTCCTCGGCGTCTGCTCCGGCGTGATGTTCCTCAACCAGGTGCGGACGCTCGTCGCGCATCTGTGGGAGAATGACGGCGAGCCGATGAGCGTGACGGCGCAATTCCTCGACAGCGTCAACGTCCCGCCCCCCGCAACGCTGCCCGCGATCTGGGCGCCGGTGGGCCTGCGCTATCACGCGCTGCATCATCTGCTGCCGGGGCTGCCGTATCACGCGCTAGGCGAAGCGCACCGGCGGCTGTGCAAGGAGCTGGAGAGTGGCTCGCCCTACCACGCCTCGAGCCACCGCGGCCTCTCGCCGCTGGTGAGGCGGCTGGCGGCCAGCACCTTGACTAAGCGGCGCATTTCCGCTTGAGGGCAGCGCGTCCGGCGGGCTGAGGCTCGCCGTTGTCATTTGGGCTTTGCGCAGCCGCCCGAAAGAGCTGCGTGGCCGGGCTTACCTGATACGGAGCCCCGACGAACGAAAGGAAGACACCATGCGCCATCGTGTTGGCGGCCGTAAGCTTCAACGCACCTCCAGCCACCGCGCCGCCCTGTTCCGCAACATGGCGGCCGCGCTCATCAAGCACGAGCAGATCACGACGACCACGGCCAAGGCGAAGGAGCTTCGCCCCTATGTCGAGAAGCTGATCACGCTGGCGAAGCACGGGGGCCTGTCGAACCGCCGCCTCGCCCAGTCGCGGCTGATGGATGACGCGCAGCTCGCCAAGCTCTTCGACGTGCTCGGCCCCCGCTATGCCAAGCGCGACGGCGGCTACACTCGGGTTATCAAAGCCGGCATCCGTTCGTCCGACGCCGCGCCGATCGCAGTCATCGAGCTGGTCGACCGCGACGTCGCGGCGAAAGGCCAGGATTCCGGTCCTGTGATGACCGAGGACGAGTTCGAAGCCGCTTAAGCCCCCCGCTCCGCCGCTCAGGCGGCGCGGACGTTGCTCAGGAAACGATCGACTTCGGCTTTGAGGCCGTTCGCCTGCCGGGCGAGCTCGCCTGCGGCTTCCAGGCCGTCGCGGGCCGCGGATTCCGTCGCCTCGGCGCCTTCGCGGACGGACGCAATGCTCTGGGCGACATTGTCGGTCCCGGCAGCCACTTCCGCGGTATTGTCTGAGATCTGCTGGGTCGCCATCGCCTGCTCTTCGACCGCGGCGGCGACCGAGCCCAGAATCTGATTGAGCTCGACGTTGGTGCCGCGGATGTGGGCGATGGCCTCGGCGGCCTCGGACGAGACCTGCTGCATCGACGTGATCTGGTCGGTGATGGCGGCGGTCGCGCTCGCGGTCTGGCCCGCGAGATTCTTGATCTCGCCCGCGACGACCGCGAAGCCGCGGCCCGCTTCGCCGGCGCGGGCGGCCTCGATCGTCGCGTTGAGCGCCAAGAGATTGGTCTTGCCGGCGACCGATTGAATGAGGCTGATGACCTCGCCGATCTTCTGCGCGGATTCCGCGAGCCCGGTGACGATCGTGTCGGTGTCGCGAGCCTTGTCGAGCGCGCGCTGGGCAATGGCGCTCGACTCCGAAACCTGCTGAGCCACCTCGGCGATCGATTTCGACATCTGGCGCGTGGCGATGGCCATTGCCTGAACGTTGCTGCTCGCCTGGCCCGCCGCCGAAGCGACGGAAGAGGAGACGGTGCGGCTGCGCGCCGCGGCGGCGTTCGTTTCCTCGCTGCCGGCCTCGATCTGGGTGGCGATGGCCGCGACGGTGTTCACCACCTCCATCACCGTCTTCTCGAAATCGTCGGCCGTCGCAGTGAGGGCGGCGCGACGCTCCGTTTCCGCCCGCTGCATGGAGCCGGCCTCGCGTTCGCGAAGCTCGGCCTCACTCTGTTCGAGCTTGGCCATTTTCAGCCCCGTTTCACGCAACGCCTGTGCAGCGCGGGCGAGTGCGCCGATCTCGTCGGAGCGCTCGGCGCCGTCGATTTCCACCGAATAATCCTCGCCGATAAGCCGTTCCAGGATTGCGGAGATGCGGGAAAGCGGCTCCGAAACGCTGCCGCCGATGCGGTTGGTGAGCATGCGTGACGCAATAACGACCAGCACTCCGGCGATCGCGATCAGGATGAGGTCCATGATCGCCGCCCGCACGATCGACGCGTCCTCGGCCGCGACCTTGGCCTTGTAGTCATTGCGCATGCTCTCGATCGTGTGGTCCATGACTCGACCGGTCGCGGCCAGCTGGGCCATCGTCCCCAGCGCGTCTTTGTCGTCGCCGTGCAGAAGCTGAGACTTCAGCGCGGCAAACTCCGCTTCGTAGCGCAGCTCGCCGGCGAGCACGGCGTGGACCTGCGCATGATGCTCTCCGTGGACGGCCGATTCGGCTGCATGGATTGAGTCCTTGAGGTCCGAGATATTGTCTTCCGCCGCGCCGATGGTCGTTTGGTTGGGGTCCGCGGTGGCGTGGAAGACGTCGCGTTCGAGCGAGGCGAGATCCTTCTCGAGATTGAGGCTGGCCATGGCTTCCCCGTGCAGCTCCTTTGTCCGCTCGAGCGCCTGAAGTCCCTCATAAGCAGCGACGATCTGAACGCCCACTATGAGGGCGACAAGTGCGATGGTGAGCGCCGTTAACGCGTCGAGCTTGCGTGAGATCGGCTGACGAGCAAGCCATGAGTCGAGCAGACGAAGGGACATAGGCGATCCTGACGATAACTGACGCGCTGTTCCGCAAATTCGGCCCTTAACCGGCCAACTGTAACAGAACGGTAAATGGCTTCTTCACCATGAACCGTCCCGATCCAGGGCGGGTGCGGCGGCTTAGATTCGGGACCGCAATGAAATCATGGTAAAATGCTCGCCGCCACTCGGGGGTGGCGGGGATGCTCTACTATCGGCTCTATTATTTCGATCGATTCAGCGGCCACATCGACCATTTCCGTGAGTTCGAGGCCAAGGATGACGCTGCAGCGATCGCGGTCGCCGACCAGTGGAACGACGGCCAACCGATGGAACTGTGGAACCGTGAGCGTCGGCTGAAGCGCTGGGACAATGTTGCCAGGAGCGACAGCTGAGCCGCCGACAGAGCGTGCCTGAACAGCGGCCAACAGCTGCGTTCACAACCTGTGCAGCCGCGTAATGACACAGGCCTAAGCACATTCCCGCGCGTTCTATGCGGCGAGTCGGGAACAGGTGAGGAGTAAGGCCATGAAGGCGGTCACTATGTTTTTGGCAGGCGGTGCGGCGATTGCCGCGCTCGCCAGTGCGGCGCCCGCGAGCGCCCAGTTCTACCCCGGATATGGATATCCGGGCTACGGCGGTTACGGCGGCGGCTACGCCGGCGTGATCGGGTCAATCATCAACAGCGTCACCGGCGGCTACGGCAGCTACGGCAGCTAAGGCTATAATGTGCCTGGCGGCAGCCGGATCGCGGCGAGCCAGTGCACTGCCGCTGTCCAGCAGCAACTCGGCGGCTATGGCGGTTACGGCTACGCTTATGGCGGCGGTGCAGGTGGCCGGGTGCTCGGCATCAACAGCATCGAGATCCGCTCGGACGGCGGCTACCGCATCCGCGGCACCGCGACGCAGGGCGGCTATGGTTATAACGGAGGAGCGATCGGCTTCTCTTGCCGGACCGATCCTCGCGGTTTCGTAAGGAACGTTAGTTTCAACAACAGCTATTACGGCAACGGCAATGGCTATTACGGCAACGGCTATTATGGATCGAACACGGTTGATCCGTACAATCCGTACGCCGTCTACGGCTATTCGCGCTATTAAGCGCTGAATTTGAACGAAGGCGGATGCGCCGGGCTCGGGAATGAGTCCGGCGCATTCTCTTTGTGCGACCGAACTTTACTCCGCGCGCACGCGTCCCTATCGGCCCGCCATGACGGTCCAGCCAACTCAATCCATTCTCGTCGTCGACTTCGGAAGCCAGGTCACACAGCTGATCGCGCGGCGAATCCGTGAGGCGGGCGTCTATTGCGAAATCGCCCCGTTCAACGCCAGCGAGGAGGCGTTCGAGCGGCTGCAGCCGAAGGGCGTGATCTTCTCCGGCGGTCCGGCTTCGGTCATGCATGAGGAGAGCCCGAAGGCGCCGCAGGTGCTGTTCGACAGCGGCGTTCCGCTGCTCGGCATTTGCTACGGTCAGCAGACGCTCCATCAGCAGCTCGGCGGGAAGGTCGTCGCCTCGGACCAGCGCGAATTTGGCCGCGCCTTCATCGATATCGTCGCCCCGAGTGCGCTGTTCGACGGCCTGTGGAAGGTCGGCGAGAAGCACCAGGTGTGGATGAGCCACGGCGACCGCGTCGAGACGCTCGCGCCGGGGTTTCAAGTCGTCGCAGCTTCCGAAGGTGCGCCCTTCGCCATCGCCACCAACGAGGAAGCGAAGCGCTACAGCCTCATGTTCCATCCGGAGGTCGTGCACACGCCCGACGGCGGAAAGCTGCTCGCGAATTTCGTGCGCCATGTGTGCGGTTGCTCCGGCGATTGGACGATGGCGAGCTTCCGCGACGCGAAGATCGCCGACATCCGCGCGCAGGTGGGGAACGGCCGCGTGATCTGCGGCCTGTCCGGCGGCGTCGATAGCGCCGTGGCGGCGGTGCTGATCCACGAAGCGATCGGCGACCAGCTGACCTGCGTGTTCGTCGACCATGGCTTGATGCGGCTTGGCGAGGCCGAGCAGGTCGTGAGCCTGTTCCGCAACAGCTACAATATCCCGTTGGTGCACGTGGACGCGAGCGCGGACTTCCTCGGCGGTCTCGACGGCGTCACCGATCCCGAAAAGAAGCGCAAATTCATCGGCGCCGAGTTCATCAACGTGTTCGAGGCGGAAGCGAAGAAGATCGGCGGCGCCGATTTCCTCGCACAGGGCACGCTGTATCCGGATGTCATCGAGAGCGTCAGCTTCACCGGCGGGCCATCGGTCACGATCAAGAGCCACCACAATGTCGGCGGGCTGCCCGAGCGGATGAACATGAAACTCGTCGAGCCGCTGCGCGAATTGTTCAAAGACGAGGTGCGCGAGCTCGGCCGCGAACTGGGCCTGCCCGAAGCGTTCGTCCAACGGCATCCGTTCCCCGGCCCTGGCCTCGCGATTCGAATCCCGGGCGAGGTCACGCGTGAGAAGTGCGACATCCTGCGCAAGGCGGACGCCATCTATCTCGAGGAAATCCGCAACGCGGGCCTGTACGACGCAATCTGGCAGGCGTTCGCGGTCCTGCTTCCTGTCCGAACGGTCGGCGTGATGGGCGACTATCGCACCTATGATTATGTCTGCGGGCTGCGCGCCGTGACCAGCGTCGACGGGATGACGGCCGACATCTACCCATTCGATGCCGAGTTCCTGAGCCGCGTCGCGACGCGGATCGTCAACGAGGTCAACGGCATCAACCGCGTTGTCTACGATTATACGTCGAAGCCGCCTGGTACGATCGAGTGGGAGTGATCCTCAACCTCTGCCACTTGTGGATCATGGGCCTGTGGCTCGTGATGCTTGTCTATTGGGCGATCGCGGCCTTTTTCACGAAGCGAAGCGTTCATCACGGGTTCGACAAAAGCGGTGTGCTGATGCGGGTGGGAATCGCTGCCGCAGTGATCGTCTCGCTAATGCTCGCGCGCCGCTCTCCCGAACTCAGCGCGCTCCAGGAGTCAGAATTGCGCAGCGTTCCCATGGCCCTTGCCGGCGCGGCCGTTGCGACCGCTGGAGCAGCGCTGGCGTTCACAGCGCGCGCAGTCATCGGGCGTAACTGGGGCACGCCTGGAAGCCGAAAGGCCGACGGCGAGCTGGTGACGAACGGCCCTTATGCCCTGGTACGACATCCGATTTATGGCGGCGTCCTGCTGATGATGATCGGTACTGCGATTGGCCTGATCACGACATGGTGGATCATGGTCGCCGCTGCCGGCACATTCTTTCTCTACAGCGCGCGGCGCGAGGAGCGGCTGATGACGGAGCGTTTTCCGGACGTCTATCCAGCCTATCGTGAGCGTACCAGGATGCTCGTCCCGTTTGTCCTGTGACCGCTTACTCTTCTGGAGTGAACATGCGTAACCTACTCATTGCCGCAGCCCTGGGGCTCATCGCTGCCGCGCCCGCACCGAGAATGGATCCGGACACCGCCGCCTGGTGGGCCATCACCGGCCAGCTTTCGAACGACGCCATGGAGGGACGCGACACTGGATCGCCCGCGTACATGCGAGCCGCGCGGCTGGTTGCCTCGAAATTCGCAGCGGCGGGACTGAAGCCGGCCGGAGACAACGGTACCTGGTTCCAGAACGTTCCGATGCACGAGGTCAGGGTCACGGGCGCGAAGCTCAGCGCCGGTGCGCGTCCGCTAGTCTTCCTGCACGACCTGACGATTTCGCCTAACGGAGCCACGCCGGCCAATGTCGATGCGCCAGTCGCCTATGGCGGTTATTGCGGCGCGGGATCGCTCGGCGACGTGCGCGGAAAGATCGTCATCTGCCACGGCACGCATCGGGCGGGGCTTCCGAGCGCCGCCGATCGTGAATCCGCAGCGCGCGCCGCTGGAGCGATCGGCATGCTGACGATCGCTGACCCGGGCTTCACGGTCGAGCCGCCGCGCTGGCCTTATGCGTATGCGCGCACCGTCACCCTCGCCACCGATCCGGCGAAGCCGGATGCGTTCCTCCGGATGACCCTCAATGCGGATTCGCTCGGCAAGCTTCTTGTCGGGACTGGACGCGATGCCGCCGCACTGATCGCCACCGGAAGCGCCGGGCAGCCGTTGCCGAGCTTCGCGATTCCGAACCGCTTTCATGCGCGGTTCGCGCTTCGGCAGCGCGACATCAGCTCGCCAAACGTCCTTGCATATATGCCTGGCAGCGACCCGAGGCTCGCCAACCAGGCAATCGTCCTGTCCGCGCACCTCGACGGCTATGGCTTTGGCGAGCCGGTCCACGGCGACCGCATTTACAACGGCACGCTCGACGACGCCGCTTATGTCGCGCTTCTGATCAGGCTCGCCGAGCGGCAGCAGGGGCATCCGTATCGGCGCCCAATCCTTTTCGCGGCGTGGACTGGCGAGGAGAAGGGGCTGCTCGGCTCACGCTGGTACGTCGCTCATCCGACGGTGCCGCTGGCGCGCACCGCCGCCGACATCAACCTCGATCAGCTCCGCCCGATTTTCTCGCTGCAGCTCCTGACCGTCCACGCGCTGGACGACACGACGCTCGGCGACGACGCCCGTGAGGTCGCGCACAGCCTTGGAATCGAGGTGCAGCGCGATCCCGAGCCCGAGCGCAACCTGCTCCAGCGCTCAGACCAGTGGAATTTCCTCAAAGCCGGCATTCCGGCGACAGCGTTCGTGTTCGGCTATCGCCCCGGCTCTCGAAGCGAGCAGATTTACCGCCAATGGTACCGCACCGGCTATCACAAGCCGCAGGACGATCTGAAGCAGCCGATGGACTTCAAGGCCGCGGCGGACTTCAACCGCTTCTTCTATTCGCTCGTCGACCGCGTCGCGAACGACCCCAAGCCGCCGTCGTGGCTGCGCGGGAGCAGGATGAGACAGCGCTAAGCAATAATCGCGAGTTAACAGTAACTTACGCTTTACCGGAACATTGACTCCGCCCCTGCTGTTTTGCTCATCAACGGCAATGGCAGAGCAGCGAGCGCGACCAGTGCGGACAATGACGAGTTTGATGGTTGCCACGGCAGTGCTTGCGGCGTTCTCAAGTCCCGGCGACGCAAGAAAGCTCCACCTTTTCCGCTCGCATTCGGCTCGGCGCGTTCCGCCGGCCCGCGTGGTCATGGTGCGGCCTCAGCCGGTTCACTACCAGTGGAGCCTCGGGCAGGCGCCACGTGCGCACTCTGATCTCGTTGCCGAGTTCGGCAAGGTAGGACTCAATCCCGGCCAATATGTCTGGGCGAGTTCGATACCGGCGGGCGAGACTCGCGTCGTCATCGATCGGCTGACGCAGATGGGCTATGTCTATCGCGGCAACAAGCTCATCGGTGCGGCGCATGTGTCGACCGCCAGGCAGGGGCACATCACCCCCCTTGGCCAATGGTCGGTCCTCGAGAAGCGGCCGTTCTACCGCTCGAAGAAGTACGACAATGCACCGATGCCGTGGATGGAGCGGATCGACAATTACGGAATCGCGCTCCACGGCGGCGGCATTCCGGGATATCCGGAAAGCCACGGCTGCATCCATTTGCCGGTCAAGTTTGCCGAGAAGCTCTACGCCCTGACGAGGATCGGCACCAAGGTAGTGATCGAAGGCTGAGTTCGGACGGAGCCGCGACCGAACGCCGACCGCGGCTCCTCTTCAGCTTCGCAATCTCAGCGCCGGCCTCGGCCGGTGCCGGATTCCGCTCCGCTGTTCGTGCCGAGCGTCGCGGCGCCAGTAGGGTCGCTCTCGGACGTGCTCGCCTCCGTCTCCAGCTGAAGCTCGCCGGACGGGTCGTGGGACATGCCGCTGTTGGTCATTCCCGTCCGCAGCGGCTGGTAACTTGCGTGGCGTTGCTGCCGCCAGGAATCGAAGTCGCTGTGGAACTGCTGCTCGCGCTCGCGGCAATAATCCGCATAGTCACGGTCGAGCTCGCTCATGTGGCGATCGCGCCAGCTGCGATAATGATCGTCGGGATTGGCGCTGTAGCTGTGGCGCCCGTGCGAATAGTCGCCCGAACCGCCGAAGCCGCCTTGGTCCCGTCCGCCGCGATAATCGCCCTGGAACCCGCCGTAGCCGTGCTCGCGGCCCCAGCCGCGACCGCTGCTGCGGTTCTCGTCCGACCAGTCGCGATCTCGGTCACGATCGCCGAACATCATTCCGCGGCCGTCATCCCTGTCGCGCCAGTCCTCACGACCCCGCGAGCCGTGCGCATGGTGGTCGCGCTCGCGCCACCTGTGCTCCCGGTCGTCGTCGCGATCCGAACCCACGTCGCCATGCATTCCATAGCCGTCTTCGAGATAGCCGTGCGCCATGTCCCTATTCCTCCTTTGCTTGCCACATCTCCAAAGGCGTTCCGCCTTGCCCATTAAACGAACGGCAGGAGGGTTCGGATGCGCTTCGCTAGGCGGCGTCAGGTCGCTGAACGCGACTGAAAGTGCGTTCAGCGCGCCGGCTGGGGCGGATGAACGGGTATTTGGAGCGTGGTGACCAGCCCCGGCTGATTGTCGTCGAGCAGCAGGTTGCCCTCGTGCAGGTGGGCGATCGATTGGGCGAGGGCGAGGCCGAGCCCGGCGCCTTCGTCGGAGCGGCTGGAGTCGAGGCGGCCGAAGCGACGGAGCGCTTCTTCGCGCCGGTCGAGAGGGATTCCGGGTCCTCGATCGGCGACCTGAACACGGATCTGCTTGTCGCCAGGGCTAACGCGCACGTCGATCTCGCCGCCGCCGGAGCCGTAGCGGATGGCATTTTCGAGGAGATTGCTGAGCGCCTGCGCAAGCAGCTGCCGGTGCCCGAACAACGGCACCGGCCGGGTGGGCCGGTCAAAGCGAAGCGATGCCCCGCGCTCGTCGGCGACGGGGTCGTACATCTCGGCAAGCTCGGCGGCGAGTTCGCTGACGTCGAACCACGCGAACTGCTTGCGCCCGGTGAGCGCTTCGGAACGACTGATCTCGAGGATCGTGGAAAGGATCCGGATCAGCGCGTCGGCATTGCGCACGACGCTGTTGAGGAGCTCTTCCTGCTCAGCCGGATCAGTCGCCTCGGCCGCGGCATGGGCCGCGGCGCGAAGACGGCTGGCGGGCGAGCGAAGGTCGTGCGCGAGCGAGTCGGTCAGCAGCCGCAGCTCCTCCATGAGCGCCGTGATCCGGTCGAGCATCGCATTGATCTGCATTCCCAGGCGGTCGAAGGAATCGCCGGCGCCGGAGACGGGCACACGTTGGCTGAGGTCGCGGGCGGTGATCCGGTTGGCGACCGCCGCGATATTGCCGATGCGCCGAGCGACATAATGGGCGAGGATCACGCCGCAGAGCAGACCGAGCAGTCCCGCCACCACCAGCGCGAGAAGAAGCGACCGCTCGAGCGTTGCTCGGAAGGCGATGTCTTCCCCTACGAGCCGGCCACTGATCAGCCACTGGCCGGTCGGCAGACGGCTGAGGACGATCTCTGCCTGGTGGGGGCTCGGTTGGCCGCGCAGCCGGATGACCGCGCTTCGGTATCCCTCCTGCATCGACTGCAGCGATGGGGCTTCGGCGAGATTGCCTTTGAGCTGGTGCCCGCTTGAATCGACCAGGCCAACCGCGGTCTGCGGATCGGCATAGGCCAGCGTATCGTCGATTGCGCCGTTGAGGGCCGCCTTTCCTCCGGTGCGGTAGATGTCGGTCAGGACCTTCGACTGCTCGACCACCTGCCGGTGCAGGCTGGCGACCGCCTCGTCGTGAGTGCGTCCGTAGATGAAGCCGATCACCGCAAGGTTCGAGAGCAGCGCAAGCAGCCCCGCGAGCAGCGCGATTCGTAAAGTGGTTGGCACGAAGCTGCTTTAGGGCCTCAGGCCGCGAGCATGTAGCCCGCGCCCCTCACCGTATGCAGCAGTGGCTTTTCGAAGCCTTCGTCGAGCTTTCGCCGGAGGCGGCTGACATGGACGTCGATGACGTTGGTGCCGGGATCGAAGTGATAGTCCCAGACCTGCTCGAGAAGCATCGTCCGCGTGACGACGCGCCCTTCGTTGCGGGCGAAATATTCGAGCAGGAGATATTCGCGCGGCTTTAGCTCCAGCTTCTTGCCGGCGCGCTTGACCGTACGCGAGAGCGGATCGATCTCGAGATCGCCGACCGTCAGCCGGTGATCGGCAGGGCCGACTCGGGCCTCACGCCGGCGCAGAAGCGCGTTCACGCGCGCGAGCAGCTCGGCAAAGGAGAAGGGCTTCACGAGATAATCGTCGGAGCCGCATTCGAGCCCCTCGATTCGGTCACCTACGGAGCCGAGCGCGGAAAGGATCAGAACCGGTGTTTCGATATGGGCCGCGCGGAGCGCCCGAAGAACGGAAATTCCGTCCAGCACCGGAAGCATCCGGTCGAGAATGATGAGGTCGAAGCTGCCGTCGGTGGCGCGGAACAGGCCGTCCTGTCCGTTCGTCGCCTGCTCGACGCTGTGGCCTTCCTGGGTCAGCCCCTT
>JABFXK010000176.1 GCA_013361785.1 Sphingomonas sp. | reverse complement strand
TCGGCGCAGTTCGAACATTCGATCGGAATCACCGAATCGGGCTGCGAGGTATTCACAAAGAGTCCGAAGAGTCTCGACCGGCCGCCTTATTAGCGGCATCGATGTCTTATGAGCAGGTACTCTCTTGGTATCGCAGGTGCGATCATTCTGCTGATCGTTGGAGCTATCACGGCTGAACTATTTCGGGGCCTGAGTAGCCTGGGTACGGGCATTATTGCGGTTGGCGCTCTTTGGGCCATGTACGTCCGGAGGAACAGAAAGCACCTGCAAAATTAGCTCCGAAGAGACTTGCACCTAGCAGCCGCAGCTTTCTCCGCAGCATCCCAGCGTGACGTCAGCTCGTTCGCCATCTCCACGTCGGCGGGGAAATCGACCTCGCCCCATTCCTCGGCCGCGATGTCGAGCGTCCACACTTCGCCGTTTTGCGCGAGGTGGTGGATGACCCGGAGGTACCAGATGGTCGTGCCCTCGGGCGTTCGCATCGCCCGGTCGATGGCGTCGCGGAACTGCTCGGCGCCGCCTGAGCGGAACGCCAGCAGCCCGATCGATTCGGCGTTCACGCCCTGCGCGATCCTTTTGCCGATCGCCCGCAGCCGGCCGTCCTGCTCGACCACCTTCATGTCGTCTTCGTCGTAGGACGGCTTCCGGTCGATGGTGACGCAAATGCCACCGCGGTCATTGCCGACCACCTTTGCCATCAGCGCCCGCGACACGAGCGTATCCCCGTTCCACACCAGGCAGTCGCCGCTTAGCTCCTCCCGGGCCATGAACAGCGATCCGGTATTGTCCGCCACTTTGTAAAAGGGATTGAACACGGTTCGGACCGCCGGCCCGCCGCTCCGCCGCGCGATCATCTCGTTGACCAGCTCGTCGTGAAAGCCGGTGACCACCACCGCCTCGTGCACCCCGCATGCCTCGAGCGTGTCGAGCTGCCGGTCGAGCAGGCTGCGCCCGTTGAACTCGATCAGGCACTTGGGTTTGTCGTCGACGAGATGGCCGAGGCGGCTGCCCTGCCCGGCTGAAAGAATGATGGCCTTCATTTCGCTTTGGCAGTGCCTAGCAAATGCGGCGGCGATTGGGCATTAGCTTAGCAGCCGTTACAGGGGCCGCGCGTGAAGAAGATCGAAGCGATCATCAAGCCGTTCAAGCTCGACGACGTGAAGGACGCGCTCCACGACGTCGGGGTCTCGGGCATCACCGTCGTCGAGGTGAAGGGCTTCGGACGGCAGAAAGGCCATACCGAGCTCTATCGCGGGGCCGAATATGTGATCGACTTCCTGCCCAAGGTGAAGGTCGAAGTGGTGGTCGAAGATTCGCTGGTCGACAATGTCGTCGAAGCGATCGAGAGCGCCGCGCGCACCGGCCGCATCGGCGACGGCAAGATTTTCGTCATCGAGGTCGAACAGGCGATCCGGATCCGGACCGGTGACCGCGGAGCCGACGCAATCTAATGGCCAGCCGAATGGACGAGCGCCTTGCTTCCATGTCGCCTGAGGAGCTGCGTTCCTCGATGCGCAGCCTCGGCTACCGCACCCAGAACGACCTCGCCCAGGCGATCGGAGTCTCGCGCTCCGCGGTCAGTTTGTGGCTCGAGGGCAAGGTTGGAGTGCCCCGCCCCGTCGCCATGCTTCTGCGGATGCTCGTCTCCGCGCAGCGGAGAGCTTTCTAACCCCGCTCCGGATGTCCAGCCGGCGGGTTCCCGCCGCGCGCCGCACGCATCTGCTCGCGCGCCTGCTGCCGCTCGGCGGCGGTGACGGTGCCGTCATGGTTGAGGTCCATCGCGTCGAAGCGAGCGAGCGATTGGGCTTCGAACTGCTGCAGCGTGATGGACTGCGCGTTTCCGAAAATCCGGTCGATCATGCGCTGAGCCCGGCCGCCGAACTGCGCCGCCGCAGCCTGCGCCTCGTCGCGCGTGACCACGCCGTCATGGTTGGTATCGAAGCGCTGGAACATCTGGTCGGCGCGCTGCTGCGCCTGCTGGCGCGTCATGTCCTGCTGCATGAAGCCGCCGGCCTCCTGCGCGATTGCCGAGGTGGAGATGATCGCCGCTCCGAGCGCGATTCCTGCAAGCAACCTGTTCATGCTTGTTCTGTCCTTTGAAAACGGCCCGCTAGCGCGGACCTTGAGCCCTGCAACCCGCCGACTGCGGCTGGGCCGGTGAACGCCAGCTTTATGCCGCGGCGACGGCGCATTAAATCTCGTTCACGAGCGGCTTATCTAAAGTTAAGTTATTGTGCGGTCGGAAGAATTGCACATATCTCGAACTGCCGAATCGAGCCGGTCAGCCATTTGGGGGCGGGTAAGTTGGAGCAGAAGGGGCCGCACCGACAGACAGCCAGACGCGCGTCCAGCGGCCCGCCGCTCAATCAATATCGTCTGTATTTCATGCAGGGCCCGAAGCGGCACATCACCTACAGTCATGAATTTGAGGCGGAGAGCGACGAGCGCGCGATCCGCATCGCCGAAGGCTGGCGCGAAGGCCGCGGCGCCGAGCTTTGGGGGGGTAGCCGAAAGCTCAAGTCGTGGGACGCCGACGGCTAGACACAGCCGCTTGCGTCGCCGCGGCCATGCGGCAATGACGCGGGCGCGATGCTCGAGCTCGACGATCAGCAACAGGCCGCGCGCGACTGGTTCGAAAGCCTGCGCGACCGGATCTGCTCGGCGTTCGAGCAGATAGAGCGCGAGGCCGGGTCCGACGCTGCTTTCTCCTACACGCCGTGGGAACGCACCGACGACAGCGGCAAAGGCGGCGGCGGCGGCGTCCGCGGCCAGATGGTGGGCAAGGTGTTCGAGAAGGTCGGCGTCAACGTCTCCACCGTCGGCGGCCGCTTCTCGAGCGAATTCGCGAAGAACATCCCCGGCGCGGCAGAGGACCCGAGCTTCTTCGCCACGGGGATCAGCCTCGTCGCGCACATGGCCAACCCGCACGTGCCCGCGGTTCACATGAACACTCGGTTCCTGACCACCACTAAGCGGTGGTTCGGCGGCGGCGCGGACCTCAATCCGGCGATTCCCTACGAGGAAGACACCGAGGCTTTCCACGCCCGGCTCCGCGCCGCCTGCGCCGCGCACGACCCAACCTTCTATCCGCGCTTCTCGAAATGGGCCGATGACTATTTCTGGCTGCCTCACCGGGGAGTCTCGCGCGGCGCCGGCGGCATTTTCTATGATTATCTCGAAGAGCATTTCGACGCCCATTTCGCCTTCACCAACGATGTCGGCGAAGCATTCCTCGACATCTTCCCGCAGCTCGTGCGCAAGCGGATGGAC
>JABFXK010000032.1 GCA_013361785.1 Sphingomonas sp. | reverse complement strand
GACCAGATGGACGTTGATGTCCTCATTTTCGTCCCCGCCGCCGCCGCCGACCTTCCGCACGCCGTGCGCTCGCACCAGCGTGAAGCCCTCTGACAGCATCCCCGGCGAGGCGTAAAATTCGCCGAGACGCTCCACGCGCTCCGCGGTGTAGCCGGTCTCTTCCTCCAGCTCCTTGACGGCGGTGCTTTCGGGCGTGGCGTTGGGGTTCTCGTCGCCGACAAGCCCAGCCGGAAGTTCGATGCAGCGGCAATCGGGAGGGACCCGCGGCTGGTCGATCAGGATCACCTTGCCGTCATATTCGGCGAGGATCACGACCGCGCTGATGTTGTTGCTGCGGCTCGCAAATTCCCATTTGTCGCGCTTGAGCACGCGCACATATTTGCCCGCCCACATGACCAGGGGCGGCGGCAGGTCGTCGAGGTTCATAGCTCGATCAGTCGGTCCGGTATCTCGTTGCAGTCCTCTGCCGAACGCGGGAAGTGCTCGGAAAGCACCACGCCGACTTGGCTGATTGCCGCGCAAATGCCGTCGCCCACCTTGCCTTCGCGCACCTGCTCGAGGAGCGCGTGCATGGCTTCGCCCCAGGTATGATCGTCCGTGACATTGAGGATCGCTTCGTCGGCGATGATCTCCGCCCGCCGCTCGGCCAGCGAGAGGTAGATGAGGATCCCGGTCTTTCCGGTCGTGCGGCCCGCCGCGGCCGCCCGGAAGATCGCGATGGCCCGCCGGCGGACCCGACGGTGCTTGGTCGCTCCAGGTGTGAGGAACAGCCGCAGCGGCATCCATTTGAGGATCAGCAGCGCGATCGTGAACTTCAGCGCCGCCAAGACCATCAGCAGGGTCAGAAGCTCGCTCTGGGTCGGATCGGGGTGCCAGCCGCCGAACAGGAAATCGTACCACCAGGCGAGCGCTGTCGGACGCCACGCCGCCCAGGCCAGCACCGCGAACAGCGGCACCAGCGCCCAGTGAAGCGCGACGTCGTGGTAGGCGTCGCTGATCGGTGTCGCGACGGCGACGATCTCGCCGCTGCTGTTCGCTTCCGCCGTGGCGATCGCGGCAGCGACCTTCTGCCGGTCGGCGTCCGAAAGCTCAGTCACCATGAGCCCGAGGCTCCGCCGCCGCCGAACGAGCCGCCGCCGAAGCCGCCAAAGCTTCCGCCACCGCCGCCGCCGAACGAGCCGCCGCCGCCGCCCCAGCCTCCACCACCCCAACCGCGCGAGCCGCGGCTGAGCGAGTTCAGCGCCCACAGCGTGACCCACGGATTGAGGCCGCCGGAACGACCGCGATAGCGGCGTCCGTAGCGCCGGCGGAAGTGCGATAGCCCGATGAACCCGAAGATCATCAGCCAAAAGAAGACCGGCAGCCCTCCGCCGCTGGAATGCTGCCGACGCTGCTGCGCCTGCTGGGCTTGGGCGAGGTTCTTCTCGGCCTCGTCAGGCGACAGCGACATCTGCTTGATGATCGCGTCGGCGCCCGCCTCGATCCCTCCGCCATAGTCCGGCGGATTCTGTTTGAAGTGCGGGAGGATGGCTTCGCGGATGATCAGGCCCGACATGGCATCGGTCATGTAGGCGCCGGCGCCGTAGCCAGTCGCAATGTCCACCTTATGATCATTGGGCGCGACGAGGAGCAGGACTCCATTGTCCTTGCCCTTCTGCCCCAGTCCCCAGGCGCGGCCGAGCCGATACGCATAGTCCTCGACCGGGTAGCCCTCTAGGCTCTTCACGGTCGCCACGGCGAAGGCGCGACCGGTGCTTGCGTACAGCGCCTCAGCCTTGGACTTGACGTCGAGCTGCTGCTCCGGAGTCAGGATTCCCGCCTGGTCGACGACCGGAGAGCCGTTGTTCGGCGGGAAGGTCTGCGCCGCCGCCGGCGTGGCCAGCGCGAACAGCGCCAGCAGCAGCGCGGCAAGAAAATGCTTCACCTCAGCCGGCGGTGTTGAAGTTCACCGTTGGCGCGTTCTGCGCAGCGCCGGCCGCCTCGAACGGCACCTTGGGCTTCGCACCATAGAAGACCTTCGCGCCGATCGCCGTCGGGAAGGTGCGGATCAGCGTGTTATACTGCCGAACCGCCTCGTTGTAATCGCGGCGCGAGACCTCGATCCGGTTCTCGGTCCCTTCGAGCTGGTCCTGAAGCGCGAGGAAGTTCTGGTTGGACTTGAGGTCCGGATAGGCTTCCTGGAGCCGCTGCAGCGGGATGATGGCCTGGGTGAGGCGGCTCTGGGCTTCGTTGAACGCCTGGACCTTTGCGGGGTCGCTGAGGTCGGCAGCGCTCAAGTGGACGGCGGTCGCGTCGGCACGCGCCTGAGTCACCTGCACGAGAACCGACTTCTCCTGCTGCGCGTAGCCCTTCACCGTCGCAACGAGGTTCGGGATCAGGTCCGCACGGCGCTGGTAGTCGGCCTGGAGGTTGCCCCAGGCGGCGTTGACCTGCTCTTCCGAGGTCGGCACGCTGTTGATTCCGCAGCTTGCGAGGCTGAGCGCGGCAAGGACGGCAAGGATGGCTCGCTTCAGCGGAAAGCCGGGAGCGGAACGGGCAAGCGCGGTCATTTGATGTCCCCTAAGATCGCGTCACGTGGCGCGATAGGTAGACGCACGGCTGTTGCGTTTCAATGGCGTTATTATACTTCACATACCCCCCGTTCGGGGAGTGTGCTAGATGATTAGCGCGACTCCACCGGAGGCGGTGTTCCACATGCTTGAACTGAACTCGATGGATTTCATGCGGGCGGCGACTTCTTTTGCCCGCGTGAATCAAATCCTCGCCGGCATCTCATCCGTGCACCACGAGAAGGTCGCGCCGGATACGGCAGCGGTGCTCCTGCCTCCAATCGCAGAGCTGAGGCGTGAAGCGGAGAAGGTCGGTGCTACCCTAACAGTGAAGGCGATCGATCGGCTTGAGCCGCTCCTGAAAGCTACCCCCTGCACTTTGACAGTCGGCCAGGCGCACACTGCCGTCACTGAGATCGAGATGCGCTTTTCCGACTACCTTGCGGATGTGAAGATGTTCGCGCTTGCGCCGGGCGAGGCGGGCCTAATGGGAAACGCGGACGAAGGTTTCGCGCTCAGATTCCCGCAGGCATCGTTTGAACTGGAGGAGAGTAGCAAGTGCTTGGCCCTTGGGCGGCACACGGCGTCCGTGTTTCATTCGATGCGAATGCTTGAATACGGCATTCGGGCGCTTGCCAAACGGCTAGATATTCCAGATCCCACCAGGGCTGCGGAGAAGAACTGGGCGATCATACTTGGGGCCATTCAAGCAAAGCTCGACGAGACTTGGCCGAAGAGCAAACGGCTGCCGAAATCCGAAGGGGCAGCACTGGAGACCGCTTATTCGCACCTAGAGACGGTCCGGAATCCGTGGCGCAACGCGACCATGCACGTGGAAACGATCTACGCGCCACACGAAGCGCTGCATATCCTGCGCTGCTCAGCGTTCTTCATGGTAACGCTGTCGAACTTGATCGATGAGGACGGCAATCCGATCGAGCCGCCGAACCCCCTTGGACTGGAGGCTCCGGAGGAGCGCGGTTAGAGCCTGTCGGAGAGTCCTGCCTGCTTCAGGATGCTGTTCGCAGCGATCTTTGACGAGAGGTCGTGTTGGACTACGAACCGCCGTTTAGAGTGCGGACTTTGCCAGAGGTCGTGGCTGCCAGTTGCGTGACGAACGAACTTGCACCCGTTCGCCTCTAGAATCTTGAGAACGTCGCGGCGGTAATCGGCCATTAGGCCGGAATACGGGCGTCTCGGCGGGTTTGAGCGTGCCCGATGATCTCAATCGGAACGGCGAGCGCATCGTCGTCGTCAAGCAAATCATTTTCGAGCAGCAGCAAGGGCACAAGCTCAGCGATCATGTCGCCGAGGGTAGCATAATCAGAATGCTCGGCCACAAGCCCCGGCACATCGTCACTATCAGCAACCCAAACACGGGCTTCCGGATCAAATTCCGCAATTACGCGGATCGGAGCGTCTGTCTTACGCATAGGCACCTTGTCCCCTTTGTGCCTCGATAGCCGTTAAGCTGACATTGAGGCCGCGTTCATACAATTGAAATGTTTGAATTACGTTCCGCGGCCGAAAGGGTGCAGCTTTTCGGCAACAGCCTTCCGGACCAAATTATCCAGCGCCGCGTCGGCGTCGGTGGGGCTTAGTTCGCCAGCGTCTACTCGCTTTCGAACCTCCGCCTCGAACCGCTTCCTCTGCTCCTGCGGCGTGAGCCTGTTCTTCGCCTTTGGCATCAGGCCCTCGCACAAGTTGTTTGATAGGTTAACCGCTTGCCGACGATACCGGAGAGAAGGCGGCTTGCGCGATCTTCGTCATTGCAGCCGACGGCTTCGCGGTTGCTGTAGCGGAAGTCGAACTCCGCAAGGTAGCGGTGAAGGTGCCGCTCGCCGCAGAACTGATAGACGCCGCGCATTCCGCGCTTGAAGATCGAAAAGAAGCCCTCGACGGTGTTGGTGTAAGCCTCGCCGCGCACATACTCATCGCGGCGGTGGTTCACATGACTGTGAGCCGCGAAGTGATGCGCCAGATAACGATAGGAATGCGCTTCGTCGGTCATGATGTGAGTTTCGCGGTCGAGGTTCGCCTTGACGATCGGAACCAGTGCCTCGGCACCAATGCGGTCAATCACAAGCGAACGGCTCTTGCCGCCGCGCTCTACAAGCGAGAGCACCTTCATCTTGTGATGGAACGCCCTGCCAACGGGCTTGCTCTTTATGTGGCCGATGTAGGTTTCGTCGACCTCCACGAACTTGCCCTCGCCACCAAGCGGCGCAAGATCGCCGTCGCGCATCGCTTCACGAATCCGGTGCGACATGAACCAAGCGGTTTTCAGGGTGACGCCGAGGGTCCGGTGAAGCTGGTTCGAGCTGATGCCCTTCTTGCTTCCGACGACGAGATACATGGCCTGGAGCCAGATATGCAGCGGCACATGGGAGCTCTCGAAGATAGTCCCCATGCGAACGGTGAACGGCTTCCGGCACTGATAGCACTTGTACAGGCCCTTGCGGGTGCTCTTGCCCTGCATCTTCGAAATGCGCTCCACGCCGCCGCAGTGCGGGCATACGGGGCCTTCGGGCCAAACCCGCGCCTCGACATACGCGAACGCCGCATCCTCATCGTGGAAGTGGGGCTGTGAGAGATTGCTTGCCATGTCCGTTTCCTCTGTTGGAACCGGACTACGCCCCTACCGTGGGTATGTCAAGTATAATAACGCCGTTTCAATATGCTGTCTTACACGCGCAACACAGCAGCTGCACGGGGCTCTGAACTGGATTAGGAACATGCGTCGCACACATGAGGGGAAGGCGCATGTTCAAGGATTTCCGCGCATTCATCGCCAAGGGCAACGTTCTCGATCTGGCCGTTGCCGTGATCATCGGCGCCGCTTTCGCCAAGATCGTGACCAGCCTGACCGACGACATCATCATGCCGATCGTGGGCAAGATTTTCGGCGGACTCGATTTTTCGAGCCATTTTCTGCTGATGGGGCCGATTCCCGCCGGTTATCATGGCTCGCCGAACGATTATGCCGCGCTCAAGAAGGCTGGCGCGCCGGTACTCGGCTGGGGGCAGTTCGTGACCGAAGTGGTCAGTTTTATCATGCTCGCCTTCATCATCTTCCTGATGGTGCGCTGGGCCACGAGATTGATGCAGCGGCGCGAGGAGCCGGCGGCAGCGGCAGGCCCGACCGAAATAGAGCTTCTGACCGAGATCAGGGACGAGCTGCGCAGGAGATAATGGGAAGTGGGGAGCTTCTGTTGCCCGGTGCTCCCCGAACCGCTGGAATCCCCTTCTGTTGCCCGGTGGGGTCCGACCGCGCTTTAGCTTTGTAACTTCAGACCGTTAGGCCGTCAGTTACGCAGCAAGAGCGAGCGCCTCGTTATCGTTGGCACTTGTGTGAATGAGCCGTTGCGGTGACTCAATCCGATCGGCAGTCGGGCCTTTATTGCACTCGTCGATCCTGTTTCGCCCCCATCAACAACATCGCACATATCGACCACATGCGCGCCGCTGATGGTGGAGGCGCCGGGGTACTGCCCCCCGGGTCCGAAGTGCCTATTCCACCTGACCATCTACCGACATAGCCGGTTGCCCGGCACGCCCAAGATAAGGATTTTGCACCAAAATCTCAAGCAAGGGGGCTGGAAATCGGGCGCAAACACCTGATATGGCTAGCCTTCACTTGCGGGATTTTGGGGACTCAAGGACATGAAAAGACTGGCTTTTGTGATCGGCGGCGCGGCCGCGCTCGCGCTTGGCGCATGCAGCGGCAACAACCAGGACGCGGTCAGCAATGCCGAGCTCAATCAGCCGGCGGCCGAGGACCTCAACGGCCTCGCCAATGACGCTGCCGCCAATGCCGAGGACCAGGCGCTCGGCAACCAGCAGCAGGTCAATGCCGAGAATGCGGCGGCCCCGGACAACGGCCCCAACCCGAGCGAAGCGCAGGAGAAGAACGTCGACGCCATGTAGGCGGGCGCTCGACACGAAACAGAAAGCCGCCGGGCGACGTCCGGCGGCTTTTTCTTTGCCCGCGCCGCGCCTAGGTCGGCGGCATGTCGGACGAGGCGATCCCCGCGGCCACCCTGATCGTCGTTCGCGATTCCGCGGATGGACCGCCCGAGCTGCTGATGGTCGAGCGAGCGAAGGAAATGGCGTTCGCGGCCGGAGCCCTAGTCTTCCCGGGCGGGCGGATCGATCCCGCGGACCGTGAGCTCGCGGCCAGGATCGGCATCGATGCAGCCGCCGTCGCTGCCGTCCGGGAGACGGTGGAGGAGACTGCGGTGCCGGTCGCACTCGCGCCGGACGTATCGCCGTCAGCCGCGGCCGAGCTCCAGCACGCGCTGATTGCCGACGAGCCTTTCGGCCAGTTGCTCAGCCGACGGCGCCTGACCATCGACGCCGAGGCGCTGACGCCATTCGCCCGCTGGGTTCCAAAGTTTCACGCGGTGCGGCGGTTCGACACCTTGTTCTTCGTCGCCCGCTGCCCAGCCGGCGAATGGTCGCCGCAGGTGATCGAAGGCGAATGCGCGGGCGCCGAATGGCTGACCGCCGCCGAGGTTCTGGAGCGCGAACAGCGCGGTGAGGCGCGGCTGATCTTCCCCACCCGCCGGACGCTCGAGCGCCTCGCGCAGCATTCGAGCTTCGAGGAGATCCGGGCCGACGCGATCGGCCATTCGATCGAGCCGATCTCGCCATGGGTCGAGGAGCGTGACGGTGAGAAATTCATCACCATCCCGGCGGATCTCGGCTTTCCGGTGACGCAGGAGAGGCTCGACGGGCTCTGGCGGGGCTGAACGGCGCGGTCGAGTCGCGCGCTCCGACATGAAAAAGGGGACCCGCCGAAGCGGATCCCCTTCTCGCCCCCCTTTAGGTCGGGAGGGCTATTTCAGGTGGTTCGAGAGATGCTTGTTCATCTCGAACATGCTGACCCGATCCTTGCCGCCAAAGATCGGCTTCAAGGTCGAATCCGCCATGATTTCCCGTTTATTCTGCGGGTTTTGCAGGTTGTTCTTCCGGATGTGGTCCCACACCTTGGAGACCACCTGGCTGCGCGGCAGCGGCTGGTTTCCACAGATCTTCGCGAGATCCGCCGACGGTTGAACCGGGCGAGCCAATCCGCCCCCTGCTTTACGACCAGTTCCTTGTGCCATCAGGCCCTCCTGTTGTTCCTGGCTTGGTAGAGCGCAACTCGATGCGCTTTGCAATGCTGTTGCAGAGGGGAAATCAGCGAAATTGCGCCCCAAACGGAACCACCCGGTTGCCGGCGTCGTGGCCGATGTCGGCGAGGCCGCCGAATGGAATGCCCGAGCGGAGGCACCATTCCTCAACCACCGCCGCTTCGTCGCGGCCGAATTCGGGATCGTTGGCGAGGATGTCGCTGACCCTGCCGAGGCGAATTCGCGCCGCCCGGCGGACGTTCGCGCTCGCAGTCACGTGGAACATCGTCCGGTCGATCCGGTAGAGCTGCTCGCTCACCTCCTCGATCAACAGATCGACGCCGCTGAAGTCCGGTTCGAGGGACGTGCCGAGGAGGCTGGACAGGACGGTAAGGTTGAACGCCATCGCCGGCGGCTCCAGTGCCGGCTCAAGCGCGGCAGGGTCGCGGCGGACCAGCCAATCGAGCGCGCGATTGACGGCGGCCTCGCCGCCGCCGCGAACGGCATCCTGCGGCATCGGCCCCCAGGCGACTTCCAGCCCCGCGTCGTAGAAAGCGGCGAGCAGGAACCCCGCGTCGCTATAACCCATGTAGGTCTTGCCCCGTGCCGCCTCGGGCAGATCGGCGACCGCCGCCTCGGCGATCCGGTTCGAGCCGTAGCCGCCGCGGGCGAACCAGATGGCGTCGGTCGAGGGATCGGCCATGACCTCGCGCAACGCCGAAAGTCGCGCTTCGTCAGGCCCGGCGAAATGGCCGTAGGTGAGGAAGCATTGCGGGTGGATGACGAGCTCGCAGTCGCCGCGCTGCTCCGCGATGGCGTGCACGCGTTCGGCCGCGTCGGGCTTCAAGGGGCAGCTCGGAGCGACCACGGCAACACGCATCGCGGCTGCTTATGACGTCTCTGGCGGCGTGTCAGCAATGGCTGGCATGCGACCTTCGGGAGCGCAGGTAATCCGTTTTTAACAGGGCCGTGCCATTCACGGGTCCATGGCGACGGTGCAATCAGACCGGCGTAAGGCGCCACGACGTAACGATCCCCAGTTGCGGGGCCGGCGAGCGCGACCGCGCGCTCCGATCCTGCTGTCCGGTTCGGTCGACGCGATCGCCGGCCGAAAGCGCATCAGCCTGCTCGAGGTGTCGATGGAGGGCGCCCGGCTCGAGGGAACTGACCTGCCGACCGTCGGCAGGGACGTCGTGCTGAAGTGCGGACCGGTCGATGCTTTCGGAACCGTGATCTGGGCAACATCGAGCCGGCGCGGAATCCGGTTCGACAAGCCGATCAGCGCGCGCGAGCTCGTCGCTCTTCGCGACGCCTCGGTGTCGGTCGAACAGGCGGGCATCACACCCGACGAACTGGAAGCCATGGCGGATTGGGCGAGCGGCCTCGCGCGCTAACTTCCCGCTACAAGCACCGTCGTACGAATCTGGCCTCAGCGGACTGAGACCGCACCCCGAACAATAGAGAAACGGCGGCACCTCGCGGTACCGCCGTCCCCCTGGACCCCAAGTTGCGAAAGTCGTCGCGACTTAGCGGAGTGAATTCGAAACGTTGTTGAACGTCGAATTCAGCTTGTTGCCGATACCCTGCATGGCGCCGATAGCGGCAACGGCGATCAGAGCGGCAATCAGGCCATATTCAATGGCGGTCGCGCCCTTCTCGTTTTTGATCAGCTTCAGAAACTTGCTCATGGTCGTCACTCCTGGTTCCAAAAGGCGTGGTGCCTTCTGCCTGTCAGGGCAGGCCATGTTGGTACCCCCCGGCTGCTTTCCGACAAGTTCAGGAACATGGTTAATATTGCGCGTAAGTACTTGACTTTAGGTCATTATCTTTGGGTAATTGTCGAAAGTTAAGAGATTGGGGGCGCATGCTGCGGAAGTGGCGGAAACAGCAGCTTTTTCGCGGCCGCTACGGCCGCAGCGATGCTGCAGGGGCCGCGGTCGGGCGGAGTCTCGCCGGTGAAGAAAATCCGCCTTTCTTCTTCGCCAGCGCCGGACTGAACGGCCGCGGCTAATGTCCGCAATGGGTGAAAGCGGACATCCTTCGCGGCGGCGAGCGCACGTCGGAAATATCGTTCTAAGAGACGAATAGAAGGTCCGCTTTCGCTGAGGGATCAGCCTGCGCCGCGAGCAAGAAACTTCAGAGCTGCATCGCGGCTCAATCCGTGGTCCTGCAGTAGTCGTGCTGCCGTGGAATCTTCTTCGGAGAGAATGGCAACGAGCAGATGGGCGCCCGTGATGTTCCACTCGCCCGAAGCCTGCGCATCGAGAATAGCCCGCTGCACCACACGTTGAAAAGCTGGCGACGGAGTAGGATCACCGGAGAAGACTCTTGGAGCGCTGCTCGGACGTCCGAGTGAAGGCGCGAGGAACGCCCTTATCGCGGCTGGGTCGAGACCGACTTGCTTGATTATGGCCGTCGCATCAGGGTCTTCGGTGAGTGAGAATAGCAAATGCTCGACGGTTGCATATTGCTCGCCTCGCACGTGGGCGGCGTGAAGGGAACGATGCAGCGCAGCTTCTAACGTAAGTGCGAACCGCGGACCCTGACGTCGCCCGTGCGCGGCAGGTGCGGCTCGCTTGTCGCCTGAGTCCTTGATCAAAGCTGACAAGGTGTTCCAATCGGCCACTCCGAAGAGGTGAGCGATCAGCTCCAGGCTTTCACCAACAGTGATCTTGTAGTGCTTTGCAGCAAGTGCCTCGCGGAGCATGTGAGCCATGCTCTTGGCATCGCGGTAGTCGCGCATAGTTCAGTCCTTTGCGTGAACGAAGGCTCGATGTCAGGTGCTTGCGTTGCTGACCCGTTCGTTCGGGCAAAGGGCTATAAAAACTCGATACGTTCACCGTCCCCACAAAGGGGCGCAAGCAGCAGGTCGCATCAACCGACCCCAAGTTGCGCTATCGGCGGACAAGCTGTCAATCCACGTTGGGACCTGGTTTGCTAGTGGCAGAAATGGGTCGAAAGCTGCCATTAGCTTCATTCAAGAAATCGCTGTCCTACAGCCGTGCTTCTGTGCTTGCTTGGTAACGCCGATCGCCAGAAACCCGTAGGACCGCGCACTTGCACTTCCTCTCCCGCCCCCGCCGCCCTCATCGTTCGGGCGAATGGACGCCCGACAGGGCTGTCACCTTCATTGTCACCCTCGCCGCTTCCCGGTCTGTCACCCTCGCCGCCCGCGCAGCCGGCATGAGCCGTAAGTCGGCGTATGGGCTGAAAGCGCGCGATCGCGCCTTTGCGGCAGCCTGGACGGCGGCAGTGCGGGCCGGCGCAGCCTCTTCGCTCCAGGGTGACAAAGTGGAGGAAGTGCACGAACCCCGGTTTTCAACCAGTCAGGTTCACACGTCACCGTCGCGTCTGGAGCGCGAGCGAGCCTTCATTCGGATGGTCGCTGCGCTTCGCGACTCGCCGCCGCTTGCCCCGTGCCCGCCTGCCCAATAGGGCGCCGGGATGATCGATTCTCCGGTTTTCTTCAGCGGCATCGGCGGCAGCGGCATGCTTCCGCTCGCCTCGATCGTGCGCGCGTCGGGAGCGAAGGTGGCGGGGTCGGACCGTTCGCTCGACGCGGGACGCACCCCGCACAAGTTCGACTACCTGCGCTCGCTCGGAATCCAGCTGTACGCGCAGGACGGGTCAGGGCTGCAGGCCGGCATGACCCTCGTGACTTCCGCCGCGGTCGAGGAGACGGTGCCGGACGTCGTCCGCGCCAAGGAGCTCGGCCTCCAGCATCTCACTCGTCCCGAATATCTCGCGAAGCTGCTCAATTCGGCGCAGCGCAGCGTCGCCATCGGCGGCACCAGCGGCAAGTCGACCGTGACCGGCATGATCGGCTGGATCCTCCACGCCTGCCACCGCCAGCCGACGGTGATGAACGGCGCGGTGATGAAGAATTTCGTCACGCCGTCGGCGCCGTTCGCGAGCGCGCTGGTGGGAGACCCCGAGCTGTTCGTCAGCGAGGTCGACGAGAGCGACGGATCGATCGCGCTCTACCGGCCGGAGGTGGCGGTGCTGACCAACATCAGCCTCGACCACAAGGAGATGGAGGAGCTCCGGCAGCTGTTCGCCCATTTCCTCAATGCGTCGCGCAAGGCGGTGCTGAACCTCGACGACCCGGAGACGCGCGCGCTTTCGGCGACCGTGCCGGAGGACAAGGTGATCGGCTACGGCTTCGACAGCCCGCGCGCCGATTTCATGGGCAAGGATCTGAAGCTCGAAGCCGCGGGCGCGCGCTTCGTTGTCGAGGCCGAGGGCGAGCGGCACGAGGTGCGGCTGCAGGTGCCGGGGCGGCACAATGCGTCGAATGCGCTGGCGGCAATCGCCGCGAGCCGGGCGATCGGGGTGGCCGTCGCGGACGCCGCAGCTGCGCTGGAGCGGTTTGAGGGTCTGCGGCGGCGGCTCGAGACCGTCGGAACGGCGAACGGCGCCACGGTCATCGACGATTTCGCGCACAACCCCGACAAGATCGCGGCGTCGCTGGCGACGCTTCGGGCGCTTCCCGGGCGGCTGCTGATCATGTTCCAGC
>JABFXK010000136.1 GCA_013361785.1 Sphingomonas sp. | reverse complement strand
AGAGTCACGACATTATGCTCATGGACATGCGCGCCGGCATCGATGGGTTTGGTGGCCCGGCCGATCGGCCATCCATATTTCCGGACGATGTCGTTCGCGCCGAGATCGTCGAGGGCAAATTTGTGTCCCCGCTCGATCGCCTCACGCACGCAAATGGTGCGGCCGGCGACTTCGATCTTCTCCCCAGCCCCGATCGGCCGCAGCGCGACGGCGACGTTGTCGTGGGCATGGACCCGGATGGCCGCCGCGGTTCGGTCCAGAGTTTCGGTGGTGTTTGAGAGATTCATGGTAATCGGTGTCAAATCCCTATTCGCGTGCTAGGTGAATCGCAAGCGGAGGCGTTGGCAGGGGCATGTCGGCGGGGTATCCGCATCCTCGGAGGCGCCTTTTGGCAACGAACGACCGAACGACCGAAAGAGCGCGACGGCAAAGCAAGCCGCCGACGATCAACGACGTCGCGCGCCTCGCGGGGGTGTCCAAGAAAACGGTCAGCCGCGTCATCAACAATTCTCCTCTGCTGAACGACGAAACGCGCGAGCGCGTTGAGGGCATCATAAAGCAGCTGGGCTACGTACCCAATCCGCAAGCGCGTGCGCTGGCGCTTCGGCGCAACTTCCTTGTCGGCCTCATCCACGACAATCCGAACGCGCAAACAGTGATTAACGTCCAGCAAGGCATCCTCGACGCCCTGCACGACACCGAATTCGGGCTCGTCGTTCGCCCGCTTGATCGGACGTCGCCGCGAATGCTCGAAAACGTGCGGAACTTCCTCGAGCGGCAGCGGCTCTTCGGCGTCGTTATCATGCCGCCGCTCTCGGAAAATGACGCGCTTGCGCGTCTCTGCGACGAGCTCGGAGTCCGGTATACACGGATGGGATCGGCCGAACTCGACGATCCAGACCACCTCGTCGCCTCAAATGATCGCCAGGCAGTTTGCGAGGCGGTCGCCCATTTGATCGAACAAGGTCACCAGCGGATCGGATTCATCGAAGGGCCGCACGGCTTTCGCTCCGCGGCCGAGCGTCGCCTCGGCTTCGAAGACGCCCTGCGCGCCGCGAAGATCAAGCTGCCCCGCAGCCTGATCGCGGCAGGCAACTACACCTGAGAATCGGGCCTGAACGCGGGAAACCTGCTGCTCGATCTCGTCCCACCGCCGACAGCCATCTACGCATCAAACGACGAAATGGCCGCTGGGGTGCTCCATGCCGCGAGGCAGCGTGGGCTGGACGTGCCGCAGGACCTTTCGATCGTCGGCTTCGACGACACCGCGATCGCAGCGCATATCTGGCCACCGCTGACCACCGTTCGCTGGCCAATCATTTCCATGGCGCGGTCGGCGGCGCTCAAGCTGGTCGGTGACGTGATCGATCCCGAGAGCGATGTCGATGAGCCGTCGATGTTCCTTTCAACGCTGGTGCGCCGGGCATCGGTCGCGCCGCCGAGGGCGTGAGGCGCCGCGCGCTCTTGTGGGGCGCTCTGACACCGGTTACCTGAGTAGAGATTCGATGACTAAAAAGCTCCGCCTCGACCCCGACCGCCTGCTTCCCGCAGATCCCGCCGTGCGCGGCGTCGCGAGGGAACTGTACGCAAGTGTCAAGGACCTGCCGATCGTGAGCCCGCATGGGCACACCGACCCGCGCTGGTTCGCTACCGATGAGTCGTGGACGAATGCTACCGAGCTGCTGCTGGCCCCCGACCATTATCTGTATCGGATGCTCTACAGCCAGGGCGTGCCGCTCGATGCGCTTGGAGTGCCCGGCCGAGCTGGTCGGAGCAAGGCCGATCCGCGGGATGCGTGGCGGCTTTTCGCTTCGCATTATTATCTCTTTCGCGGGACGCCGTCGCGCGTGTGGCTGGACCATGTGTTCGCCGAGGTCTTCGGCATCGACGTCGCGCTCGATGCGACGACCGCCGATCTTTACTTCGACCGGGTCAACGAGGCGCTGACGACTCCGGCGTTCCGACCGCGCGCCCTGTTCGAGCGCTTCAACATCGAGCTGCTGGCGACGACCGAGGGCGCGCATGAGGATCTCGACCATCATGCGGCGATCCGCCGCTCGGGCTGGAAGGGCCGCGTGATTACCACCTACCGCCCCGACGCGGTTGTCGATCCGGAGCATGAGGAATTCGCTGACGCTCTGCGGCGCTTCGGCGAGATCACTGGTGAGGACGTGCAAAGCTGGGAAGGTTATCTCCGCGCCCACCGTAAGCGCCGCGCCGATTTCCGTGCGGCCGGTGCGACGGCGACGGACCACGGCCATCCTAACCCTGCCACGGCAGACCTGTCGGACGCCGAGAAGCAGCCGCTGTTCGCTCGCGTCGTCGGAGGCTCGTGGACGAGCGAGGACGCTGAGCTGTTCCGCGCGCAGATGCTGACCGAGATGGCTGCGATGAGTGTCGATGACGGAATGGTGATGCAGATCCACCCCGGCTCCTTCCGCAACCACAACCGCTGGCTTCATCAGCATTACGGCCGTGACAAGGGCGCCGACATCCCACAGCGCACCGATTATGTCCGCGCGCTCAAGCCCCTACTCGACCGCTTCGGCAACGAGCCCAAGCTCTCGATTATCCTCTTCACGCTCGACGAGAGCACCTACGCCCGCGAGCTTTCGCCGCTGGCCGGGCATTATCCGTGTCTGAAGCTCGGCCCCGCCTGGTGGTTCCACGACAGTCCCGAGGGCATGCGCCGCTTCCGCGAGATGACGACCGAGACGGCCGGTTTCTACAACACTGTCGGATTCAACGACGACACGCGGGCTTTCCTGTCGATCCCGGCGCGCCACGACGTCGCGCGGCGCGTCGATTGCTCTTTCCTCGCCCGGCTGGTCGCTGAGCACCGCATCGACGAAACAGAAGCGGCGGAGCTGGCGCGCGAGCTTGCCTATGATCTCGTCCGCCGCGCGTATCGGCTGGACGAGCCGCACACACTTGCAGCCTAACGGAGTGACGATGTTCGAACGCAATTACTACGCGACCCACCCGGATATGATGGAGTGCGTCTCCAACGAGGAGCTGCGCGATCGCTATCTCGTGCAGAATCTGTTCCGCGAGAGCGAGGTCGTGCTCAACTATACGCACGCCGACCGGATGGTGATCGGGGGCGTGCTCGTTGGTGCTGCGGAAGTGCGCTTGCCGAACCAGACGGAACCCGCGTCGGCTGCGGGTCACCCGTTCCTCGAGCGGCGCGAGCTGGCGATCGTGAACGTCGGCAAGGCCGCGGGCAAGGTCAGCGTCGACGGCGAGGCATTCGAGCTCGGCAACAAAGACTGTCTCTTCGTCACCATGGGCGCGAAGG
>JABFXK010000124.1 GCA_013361785.1 Sphingomonas sp. | reverse complement strand
CCCGGGTGAGGCGGCGCGTCGCGGCCGGAGAAGCGGCTGACGGCGAGGTCGAAGCTGCCCCACCAGAAATGCACCGGGCTCGCCTTCCCGCTGAATCCGGCGCGGAAGTGCGCGAAGACGGGCAGCATCGCCGCGAGCGCGCTTCTGAACCGCTCCGCGGAATCGCGGTCATAGTTTCGACGGGCGGTGTCTTGGTCGAAGGGTACGGCGTCCGGAAGTTCGCTTGGCGTGTCGTTGAAAGTGGCCGGGAGATCGTGCCGCTCCAGCAAATCGACCAGCCGCCGGTGAAGCGCAGCGATGCTCCCCGCGTTGAGCGGAAGCTCCTCGCGTCCGCCGTCGCTGATCCACAGCACGATCGCGTGCCGGCAGAGATCGAGCGTCAGCGTGAATGTCCGCCCGCCGCTCGCCGCCGTCGGCAGGATTCCGAGACCGCGTGCATTGGGCTGGAGCGCGACATGCCAGCCGTGATTCATCCAGGGTGAATGGGCGACGCGGATCTTGCCGAGCATCTGCGCGGCGAGGTGCAATATGCTCAGCGTCTCGTGATCGCGTTCGACGCTCAGCTCGGGCCAGTTGCTCATCGAACCGCCGCTTTAGCACACGGCTTTGCATTTTGCGCCGCAGCGCGGCTAGAGCGCGCGTCCATGAGCGACGCCGAAACCATGCTCGACCGGATCGCGGCTGCCGACAGTCTCGGCGAGCTCGAAGCGGTGCGCGTCTCGGCGCTCGGCAAGTCGGGCTCGATCACGGCGCTGCTGAAGTCTTTGGGCTCGATGGACGCCGAGACACGAGCGGCCGAGGCGCCGAAGATCCACGCCCTTCGCGAACAAGTCACCGCGGCGATTGCCGACCGGAAGGCTGCGCTCGAGACGGCAGAGCTCGAACGCAAGCTCGCGACGGAGAAGCTCGACCTGTCGCTTCCCGCTCCCGAGAGCGTCTCCGGAACCATACACCCCGTCAGCCAGGTGATGGACGAGCTCGCCGAAATTTTCGCGGACCTCGGCTTCTCGGTCGCCGAAGGGCCGGAGATCGAGACCCAATGGTATAATTTCACCGCGCTCAACATGCCCGAGAACCATCCGGCGCGGGCGATGCAGGACACGTTCTATCTGGAGCCGCGATCGGCGGGGGAGGAGCCGTACGTCCTGCGCACGCACACCTCGCCCGTCCAGATCCGCGCGGGCGAGGCTCAGGGGGCGCCGATCCGGCTGATCGCACCGGGGCGCGTCTACCGCTCCGACAGCGACGCGACCCACACGCCGATGTTCCACCAGGTCGAAGGCTTCGTCATCGATAAGAGCATCACCTTAGGCCACCTGAAGTGGACGCTCGAGACCTTCCTCAAGGCCTTCTTCGAGCGCGACGATATCGTGCTGAGAATGCGGCCAAGCTATTTTCCCTTCACCGAGCCCTCGGCCGAGGTCGACGTCGGCTGGTCGATGGACAAGGGCCGCCGCGTCGTCGGTGGCGAGCAAGGTTGGATGGAAGTGCTCGGAAGCGGCATGGTCCATCCGAGCGTGATCGCCAACTGCGGCCTCGATCCCGACGAGTGGCAGGGCTTCGCATTCGGCTGCGGGATCGACCGGCTTGCCATGCTCAAATATGGAATGGACGACCTGCGCGCCTTCTTCGACGGCGATATTCGCTGGCTCAAGCATTACGGATTTCGCGCGCTCGACGTGCCCACGCTCTCCGGCGGAGTGGGCGCATGAAGTTCTCGCTGTCGTGGTTGAAAGACCATCTGGACACGGATGCGTCGGCCCAGGAGATCGCCGACAAGCTCGCGGCCATCGGCCTCGAAGTCGAGGAGGTCACCAATCCCGCCGACGCGCTCGCGCCCTTCAAGGTGGCGAAGGTGCTGACGGCCGAGAAACATCCGCAGGCCGACAAGCTCCAGGTGCTGACGGTCGATGCGGGCACGGGCGAGAAGATCCAGGTCGTGTGCGGGGCGCCCAACGCGCGCGCCGGAATGGTCGGCGTGTTCGGAGCTCCCGGAGCCTACATCCCCGGCAGCGACATCACCCTCAAGGTCGCCGCGATCCGGGGGGTCGAGAGCCGCGGCATGATGTGCTCGGCGCGCGAGCTCGAGCTCGGTGAGGACCATAGCGGGATCATCGAATTGCCCGAGGATGCACCGGTCGGGACCGCCTTCACTTCCTCTGCGGGGTTGGATGACCCGGTGTTCGACGTGAACGTCACGCCGAACCGCCAGGACGCGATGGGGGTCCGCGGGATTGCCCGGGACCTCGCCGCCGCCGGAATCGGCACGCTGAAGCCGCTCGCCGTGCCGCAGGTCGAGGGCAGCTTCCCCTGCCCCGTTCCGATCCGCATCGAAGATCCTGAAGGCTGCCCAGCTTTCTTCGGCAGGGCGATCAAAGGCCTGAAGAACGGCGCCTCGCCCGACTGGATGCAGCGCCGGCTCAAGGCCGCTGGGCAGCGGCCGATCTCCGCGCTGGTCGACATCACCAATTATGTGATGATCGATCTCGCCCGGCCGAGCCACGCTTATGACATCGGCAAGCTCCGTGGCGGCCTGACCGCCCGAGCGGCCAAGGCCGGCGAGAAGGTGCTCGCGCTTAACGAGAAGGAATATGCGCTCGAGCCTTTCATGACGGTGATCGCCGACGAAAGCCAAGTCCACGACATCGGCGGAATCATGGGCGGGGAGGATTCGGGCGTCAGCGAGGCGACCACAGACGTGATGCTCGAGGTCGCCTATTTCACGCCCGAACGGATCGCCCGAACCGGCCAGTTCCTCGGCCTCACCAGCGACGCGCGCAGCCGCTTCGAACGCGGCGTCGATCCCGAGTTCCTGGACGAGGGCCTGGCGATCCTCACCGGGCTGATCCTCGACATCTGCGGCGGCGAAGCGTCGGCGCCGATCCGCGCGGGCCAGCCGGCGCTTCAGAAGCGGATCATCCGTTTCGACTACGGCCGGACGAAAGCGCTCGGCGGAATCGAGGTCCCCGAGCAGCGCCAGTGCGATATCCTGCAAAGCCTCGGCTTTGAAGTGAACGGTGGCGATGTCACCGTGCCGACATGGCGGCGTGACGTCGAAGGTCCGGCCGATCTCGTCGAGGAGATCGCGCGGATCATTGGCTATGACCAGGTGCCGTCGACGCCGCTCGAGCGGGCGCCGGGCATCGCCAAGCCGACAGCAACGCGATCTCAGCTCGTGGAGCGCCGTGTCCGGCGCACCGCGGCGGCGCGCGGACTGGATGAGGCAGTGACCTGGAGCTTCATCTCCGAAGCCGAGGCGGCGGCGTTCGGCGGCGGCGAATGGCGGCTGGCGAACCCGATCAGCGAGGAGATGAAGGTGATGCGCCCGTCACTGCTTCCAGGCCTGATCGCGGCGGCGCGCCGCAACCTCGACCGCGGCGCCTCGACCGTGCGACTGTTCGAGATCGGACGGCGCTATCTCGCGGATGCCGAGCATCCGACGCTTGGCTTCATTTTCGCGGGGGAGCGCCGCGCGCGCGGTTGGCAATCCGGGAAGGCGCAGCCGTTCGACGCCTTCGATGCCAAGGCGGAAGTCGTCGCGTTGCTCGACGCGGCAGGCGCTCCCGTCGACAATCTCCAAGTCTTTCCCGATGCGGGACCGACCTGGCACCCGGGCCGCTCGGCAACGCTGAGGCTCGGCCCGAAAACGGTTCTCGCCGTGTTCGGCGAGCTTCATCCTCGACTCCAGAAGAGCCTCGATGCGCCCGCCGGTGCGATCGGTGCCGAAATCTACCTCGATGCCATTCCCGCAGGCCGGCAGTCGGCTCGCACCCGCCCCGCTTACGCGCCGCCGGCGCTGCAGGCGGTCAGCCGCGACTTCGCCTTCATCGTTCCAGCGGATCTTGCGGCCGAGAACCTCGCTAGGGCGATACGAAGCGCCGACAAGGCCGCAATCACGGGCGTGCGCCTGTTTGACCGCTTCGAGGCGCCCGAAGGGCTGAGCCTCGCCCTTGAGGTGACGCTTCAGCCCGCCGACAAGAGCTTCACCGACGAGCAGATCGCCGAAATTTCCAAGCGAGTCGTTGCCGCCGCCGAGAAGCTAGGCGCTCACCTCCGGTCCTGACTCGAGCGCGTTGATCGCGGCGTGGACTCGCGCCTCGACCTCCTTGCGCGGAAGGCCGGGCGGGATGGTTTCTCCGACTTTGAAGGTGATCACCCCGCTTCGATGCACAAAGCCGCGGCCCCATAGCCGGCCACTGTCCACGGCGACAGGGATCACCGGAAATCCCAGCGCGCGATACATAGCCGCAAATCCGGAACGGAGCGGAGGAGTCTCGCCCGGCCGCACTCGAGTGCCTTCGGGATAGATGAGGACCGATCGCCCGCTCTCGGCCGCCTTGCGCCCTTCCTCGACCAGTGCCCGGAGCGCCTTCGTTCCCGCCGAGCGCTCGACCGCGATGTGGCCGTACCGGCCCGTTAGAAAGCCGAACAGCGGCAGGTCCGCGAGTTCCTTCTTCAACACGATCACGGGCAGGTTCGTCAGACGCACCATCTCGAGCGTTTCGAACATCGACTGGTGCTTGACCGCAATGATATTGCACCCGCGAGGGATCGTTCCTGCAACGCGGACCTCAATGCCGAGCACGTGACGTGCGAGCGCGTGGTGGAAATCGACCCAGCCGAGCACGATCGCCAGCATCGGCTTGCGGCCGAACAGGCTGGCGATGACTCCGACGACGCACAGGACAGCCGTGACCGGATAGAAGATCGCGGCGTAGAGCAGCGACCGAAGGAACGCCGTCAAAGGTCGACCCACGCCGCGATCCGGCGAAGGAGATATTTGTTGTACTCGCCGAAAAGCGTGAGGAAGCTCGGCTCCGTCCTCACGGCATCGGGCACGATCGCGTATCGGTCGCCGAGCACGCGTCGGAATTCGTAGCGCGCGCGGCGCATGTGCCAGTCGCTGGTGATCAGGCGAAGTGACCGGAAGCGATGCTTTGCAAGCCAGCGCCCGGTTTCCTCGGCGTTCGAGCGCGTGTCGACCGATTCGCTGCCGAGATCGACGCAGCAGTTGAGGAGGGCCGCGCTCCCCGGCAGCCGCCGAGCAAGGTCTGCCTTGGTCACCGACGGGTCTGCGCCGGAGATCAGCAGGCGCCTGGCCTTGTGTTGGCGAAGGACATCAATCGCATGTTCGATGCGGCCGCTTCCGCCGGTCAGCACGACGGCCGCGTCCGTGGGCTTCGCGCCGGCGGCGGCCGGCTTGCCCAGGGTGAAGGCGAAGATCACGAAGCAGAGCGCGTAGAGCAGCAGCAGGAATGAAAGGATCCTCGAAATCATAGAGTCTCGCGCAGCGCCGCGAGCACCGCCATCCGCGCAACCCAAGTGGCAAGCGCGGTGAGCGCAAAGGGAAGGAGGAGCAGGATGAGGAGATCGACCGCGGACAATGTCGCGCCACCGGTCAGCTCGCCCGCGAAGGACGCGCCGCTGGCGAGGAGGATGAGCACCAGCGCACCTGCTGCGGCGCCCGCGAGGCTCCCGACCAGCGCATCGAGCGCGATCTTTCGTTGGAAAAGGTGTGTCAGCTGGAGGTCGGTGGCACCGATCCCGTGCATCACCTCGATCGTGAACCGGTGAGTGTCGAGAGCGCCGCGCGCGGCGAGCACGACCGCTGCGGCCGCTGCAGCGCCGAGCAGAAGGACCAGCCCGAACGCGAGCCACTGGAGCGCATGCATCGATCGCAGAAGCGGTTCGACGTGGTCCTGATGGGCGCTGATCTGCGCGCCGGGGGCGATCGCCTGCACGCGGCGCTGGATTGCCGCGATGTCGGTTCCAGGCCGTGCATCGAAATTGACCAAGGCCGGGACGGGCAAATCGGTGCTCTCGGCTTCCGGCCCGAGCCATCGCGCGAGCGTCCGGCGCATCTCCCCTTCGGGCACCGCCTCGACGGAAGTCACCCCGGCCGCCGACTTCAGCAATCCGACCAGTGCGTCGAGATTGTCGCCGCCATTCGGAACCTCAAGCGCGTAGCGGGTCTCGATGGCGCGGGTGAGCGAACCTGCCGTGCTGGCGAGCGCCAGGCCCGTCGCGGCAATCAACACGATCGAGAAGCTCATGATCGCGATCACCCACGGCGTCGGCCCGCGGAAGCGGCTGGTGCCGAGGAGCCGCCGGTCCGCCGGCACGACGAACAGCCAGTCGAACATCAGCGGCGCCTCGGCGGAGGATTACGGAGCATGCCGGTCGGATCGGCAAGGCCGCCATTGTCGAGGCGGATCATCTCGGCGCCCGGAGTCGCACTGATGAGGCCGACATCGTGAGTCGCGACCACGACAGTCGTCCCCAGCCGGTTGAGCGCCGTGAACAGGTGGAGGAGACGCTTGGCCATCTCCGCATCGACATTGCCGGTGGGCTCGTCGGCGACCAGCAGATCCGGACGGTTGATGACAGCGCGCGCGATCGCCACGCGCTGCTGCTCGCCGCCCGAAAGCGTCGGCGGCCGGGCGCTCGCGCGATCGGCAAGGCCGACCCAGGCTAGCATCTCACGAACCGGGCCTTCGAGCTCGTCGTCGGTCGCACCGGCGACCCTGAGCGGAAGCGCGATATTGTCGAAAGCCGACAGGTGCCGGATCAGCCGGAAGTCCTGGAACACGACTCCGATGCGCCGGCGGAACGGCGGAAGCGCCTCGCGCGGAGCCTCGCTCAGCTCCTCGCCAAACAAGCGGATCCGGCCGCGCGTCGGCCGCTGGGCCAGATAGAGCAGCTTGAGCAGCGAGGTCTTTCCCGCACCGGATGGGCCGGTGAGGAAATAAAAGCCACCGTTCGCCAGGCGAAAATCGAGATCGCGCAGAACTTCGGCGCCCGTGCCGTAGCGCAGGCCGACACTATCGAATTCGGCGATCGCTGGCAGCTTGCCTTCCCCTCCCTCGGCCGGTCCAAGGCTCCGCGCCTTGCCAAGCTCTGTCCATTCCTGTTTACCGTCTGCTCACTGTCCCGAAAGAGGGCTTTTCAAGCGATGATCCTCACCTGCCCCAGCTGCGGCACGCAATATGTGGTGAAGGACGGCGCAATTCCGCCTGGCGGAAGGCAAGTCCGATGCGCTTCGTGCAAGCATAGCTGGCACCAGGATCCGGAAGGAGCGGCTGACGCGGAGCCCGAGTTTCACCCGGCCGAGGATGCGCCGGAGCAACCCGCCGTTCCGGACACGAATGACGACGAGAGCCTGGCCGAAGCCACGCTGATCGAGCCACGCAGCGGCCCCGAAGCCGAGGAGCGTGCCTACGAAGAAACGAAGATCGAAGCGGAACAATCCGCGCCGATCGAGGAGCCGATCCGTGAGTCCGCCGAAGCCGGCAGCTCACCCTATGAGAACGCCGCGTTCGATATCACGAGGCGCGATGCGCCCCCTGCAGCGGCCGAGGGCGACTGGAAGGAGCCTCCTGACGCCGAGCCGCAGGAGGATGAGTTCACGCCGTTCCCGGCGCCGGACGAGGTCGAGCCCAAACGGCGCAACCCGGTGGTCTCCATCGTGATCGTCGTGGTTGTAGTGATCGTGCTCGCCGCGCTCTTCTGGTTCCTTGCACCTCCGGAATTCAAGGCGCGGCTCGGCCTTGCCGGGGTCAGCACAAGCCCTCTTGCCGTGGTCATGTCGCACATGGACCGGCAGCGGCTGGAGAGCGGGCAGGAACTGCTGACCGTCACCGGCCGGGTGATAAACCCGACGGGTAAGGAGCAGGATGTTCCGCCTCTGCAGGCGCAGCTCAAGACACGGGCCGGCAAGGTCATCAAGAGCTGGACTATTCCACCGCCGGCGCGGTCACTCGCGGCCGGTGCAACCGCCAGCTTCAACAGCGCCGAGGTCAATGTCCCGCCTGGCGGGGACGAGCTCACCCTCACGCTCGCCAGCGAAGCCGGCTGAATTTACTGAAATTCGATCAGCCGAGCGGGCTGCTGGGTCCCGTTCGTCGTCACGATGCTGTCATGCGCCGGCGGCGCGTCCGCATTTGTCGGAGAATCCAGCTTCAGCCGAACGCCCGAGATGATCGTCACCGTCGCCTTTGCCTGCGCGACGCCGGGAGGCGGCGCGCTGGTTGAAGGCGTTGGAGCGGCGATCGCTGCGACTGCGGCTAACCAGAACATGGCGTGACGCGTAACGCGATCCGTTCATAATGGTAAACAGCGCTTTAAGGATTGTGCCATTATGGATCGGTTTTCAGGGCGCCGCCGCGGCATTGCGCGGGGCAAGTCGCTTTGCTAGGGCGCGCGCCTTGCCAGTGCCGGCGCTTCGCAAGCCGGCCTCCATCTCGTGACGTGCGGTCGTGGCGGAACTGGTAGACGCGCAGCCTTGAGGTGGCTGTGGCCGAAAGGCCGTGGAAGTTCGAGTCTTCTCGACCGCACCAGCGTCCAAACCGGTGCATTCCTGGGGAATGCAGGTTTGGATGCTCAATCTCTCTTCAAAGACTAGCGGAACGACGAAGATTTCGCCGGCGCTGGGCCGCCGCCGTCGGCGAGGTGCGCCTGGGGCACCGCCTGGATCGTGCCTAGGCGGACGATCGCTTTGTCGGGCGTGACCTGGAAACGGATCCCGAGATCGGGCGCGATCTTTGCCGCGGCCGCAGAGGGTTTCGCGACCCGGATCGCGTAGGAGCCGTAGGCAACGCGTTCGAACAGGAAGAAGCCGTCGAAGTCGGTGAGCGTCGTCCCCACGACCTTGCCGCTCGAGTCCACCAGCTCGAGCCCGACGCCTTCGAAGCCGAGGCCGCCGCTCTTGACGAGCGCCCCTTCGATATCGCCGCCGCCGACGAGGCCGATTTCGACATTTGCCGGGACTCCGGGACGCGGCACCACCACCTGCAGCGCTTTCTTCGGTACGAGCATCGGGTCCGCGAGGCTGGACACGTCCACGCCCACCGCGATCGGCTGAAAGGGGACAAGGCCGCCGACGAGGACCGAGCCATGCGCGTCGGTGGGCTTTTGCGCCTGCTGCGTTCCCGTCGTGACGAGCGCACCTTTCTCCAGTGGCTCGCCAGGGTCGCGGACGCCATTGTCGTTGAGGTCGCGATAGACCAACGCGTGCACCTCGCCGGCCTGGGCGAGCGGTCGCCGCGACAGCGTGAAGCCGCGCGCCGCATCGAGCGAAAAGTTGAGGTTGATGCCGAAGGCAACCGACCCATCCGTCGCAGCTTCGCCCGTTAGCGCGACGGCAAAGCTGCTGAGCCGGCGCACATAGGAGATCCTGGCGTTCGCGCGACGCGCATTGTTGTCGTAAATGACGTCCGCGTCCCAATCGACATTCTCACTCGCCGACCAATAGGCCTCGAGCTCGGTCGCCTGCACGCGCGCGGCGGGCGAGATGTCGAATGTCGTTGTACCGCGCAGCCTCACATCGCCGATGTGCCCGCTTCCGATCAGGTCGACGGTCGTTTGCGGCGGCGGATGTTCGCCGAATGACAGCAGCTGCTTGCGGTAACGCACATCAGCCGCGAGGTCGAAGCGCTGGAAATTGGCGGAGAGCCGCGCCGCGGCGTCGAGTTCCTTCGTCCCGTTCATATTGTCAGTGAGGCGGACGTCGGCGTGCGCCGGAAGCACCGTTCGGCCAACGTGCAGCGGTGCGTCGAGCGAAATCGAATAGTCGCGCAAGCTGCGGAGAACACCGCCGTTCAAATGAAAATCATTTGCAATAAGAGCTTGCGCGTTGACGTTTACCGGGCCGATCTGTCCGAGCAATTGCGCACGCTCGGCGGTCCCACCGTTCGATTCGCGGGACGCGCCGACCTCGACCATGGTTGTGCCGATCGAGCGCCGGATCGTGCCTTCGAGGAAGGTCACATGCTGATCGTCGATCAGCATCTCGCGCGCGATCGCGGCCACCGACGTGCGATTGTCGATGCCGTGCTCGAGTGCGACCGTGGCTTGTGCCTTCGGCAGGTTCTGCCCGTCCGGAGGCTTTTCGAGCGTGAAAATGTCCCTGCTGGGCTCGTTGACTCCGGCCCAGTACCAGGTCTTGCCTGGCGGCGCGTTGTCTTCGCCGACATTGATCGTCTCTTCGCGCGTCCGGATCTGCCCCTGGGGACCGTAGAGCATGATCCTGATTCGGTTCTCGCCGTAGAGAAGTTGAACGTCATCAAAGACATAGCGCTGACCGGAAGTCGGTTTGGCAAAGCCGAGCAGCTCGTCGTTTCGATAGAGCTCCGCTTCCCAGCCGGCGGGGAGATCCCCCTCGAATCGCGTTCGGTCGAAAGCCGTCTGCGTCGCCAGCGGTCGATTGGTGATCACGGCGCCGCGGCCGTAAGCGGCGGTGCCCGTCAGCTTGCTGTCGAAGCCCTCGACGTCGCCGAAACCAAAGTGGGTCGCCTGTGCGGGGCCGAGCAAATGGCCATCCGGATCGGAGCGGTAGGCGCGCAGCCGAACGTTCGACGGCATCCCCCTCTGATTGGTCGTGACCTGCGCGTCATAGGAGAGATGTGCGACTTCGCCCGCCGCGTAGATCGACGACTGCCGGTCGACGACCGCTCCCTTTTGTGCGCTGTAGGTCACTCCGGCGCTGACGACGAAGTCGAGCGCGGGCGAGCGCCACATGCGATAGGGGATTCGCACGTGAGGAAGGCTCGCGAGATCGAACTTCGCAGGATGGATGCGCGCGGCGCGAGCCTGGCGCTCCATCGCAAGCTCGACCGGGAGCTTGGTCTGCGACTGGAGCAGCAGCACCGAGCCGGAGGTGACGGGCTTCACGCCGATCCCGAACCAGCGCGCCAGAGCGGTCGTCTGGATACACCAGCCTTCGGGCGTCTCGCGGATGGTGCCAGGCGCGATCCGCTCACTCCTGGTCCCGTAAGTCGCTGTTCCGCCGCCGTAATCGACCGAAATCCTATTGGATTCCTTAAACGCCCAGCCGCTCGCCTTCCGCGCCGTGAGATCGATGTGCATCGGCACGTCCAGCGTGTTCAAAAAGTCACCTAAGACGACACAAGTGCCTTCAGGCGTGTTGTATGCGCGCACACCGTCGCCGAGCCGGAGCTGGCGGATATGCACGTCGAGCAGGAACTGGTCGTCGGGATCGGCCGTCCACGCTGGCGTGGGCGTCGGTGAGCTCGCCAAAGGTGCAGATGCGCGGACGCCGCCGGCGCAGAGCGCCAGCAGCAACGCCGCGTTGCGCAGCCAGTTGCGGCCGCAGCGCACGACGATGTCCCCCCGCGCCGGCTCTCCGCCTTACCTCAGCACCGTCTGGGTTTCGGCGATCTTCTGGTTCCCGTCGTCGTAGGTCTCGAGATACTCGACGGTCACCGGACCAGCGAGCTGCCCCTTGTAATTCTCGTCTACCGGGACGCTGACGTGCCGAGTGCCGACGTCCATGTACACGGCAACGGCCTTCTGGACCGCGATCGGGTCCTTTACGCCGGGCTTCAGCACCAGCACTTCGCCGAAGGTGGAGCGGGTGCCCGAGCGGCTGAGATCGAGGCCGATCGCAGGTTTCCCATCCTTGTTCTCCAGCTTGACGTCGGAAATGCCGGCGGTTGCTTGGAGATTGCCCAGGCGGATGATCACCGGGATGGTGACTCCGTAGATGGGGATCAGGCGAAGGTGCAGGCCCTTGACCTGCGCGCTGTCGCTTGCAGCGACGGGCGTCGCCGGCGGAACCGCCCGGAACAGCAGGTGGACTCTATATTCGCCGTCCGGGAGCCCTGACGGAGGGCGCGCGGCGATACGGATCGACTGCGGCTCGTTCGGGGCGAGCGTCACCCGCCGCGGCGCATAGATGATCATGTCGGCTGCGGCCTTCTCCTGCGGGCTCGGGTCCGTCACGTCGACGAGGTTTCCGTCAGCCGTCATCCGCCGGAACTCGACCGAAATTCGGTAGGTCGCCGGCTGGTCGCCGATATTGTTGAGCACGATTTCGGTGCCGCGGCCGCCGTCAAGGACGATGCGCGTCGGCGCTACGAGCAGATCTCCCACCCCGGCGCCGGCCGGCGCGGCAAGAGACAAAGCGGCAGCGGCCGCAAGGATTTTCCTCTTCCAAGCAAACATCAGCGATCCCCACTTTGCTCCGAACTGGAGCGATCGCCCGTTGTTGCTCCAGAATGGTTTATTTTCGGTCAACCATGACGCTTCCGCGTCACTGATAATCCACCGTCACAGCCAGCGTTCCGCTGTAGGTTCCCGGCGCGGTGGTCGAACCCAGCGTGACCGAGCCGCCGAGATCGAAGTTATTCCCCGGCTCGCCCGAAGAGGTCAGCGTCACTTGTCCCGGGTTGTCCAAGGTCAGGGTCAGCGTCTTCGTGCTGTCGTTCTGGTTGACCATCGTGACGTTCGGAGCGGTAATCCGAACCACCATCTTGTTGGTCCCCGTTACCTTATACCGGGCGACCTG